>JAURFZ010000122.1 GCA_030834045.1 Burkholderiales bacterium | reverse complement strand
GGCGTCCGGCCGGCGCGCCAGAGGTGGTAAGCATGGTGGTCGGTGAGCCCGACTTTCCAACGCCCGAACCCATCGTAAAAGCCGCGCATGAGGCCCTTAATGAAAACCGTATTCGTTATACCCATGCCCTAGGGCTTGATGCCCTTCGCCAGGCCATTGCCCAGGACTACCAAGACCGAGATCAAATCCACGTGCCTATGCATCGGGTCGGGGTCACCGCTGGGGCTTCGGCCGGTCTACTGCTAAGCCTTGCTGCGGTTCTTTCTGCGGGCGATGAGCTCTTGGTGACCGACCCAGGCTACCCCTGCAACCGGCAGTTTGCCCTTGCCGTTGGGGCGATTCCCAAGCCTTTGGTCACGCATGCAGAACACAACTATCAGCCACGGCTTGAGGCCATTCAGAAGGCCTGGGGGCCAAAGACGCGGGCGGTCCTTCTTGCCAGCCCGGCAAATCCAACGGGCGCCATTGTTGATCTTGAAAGCATTCAGGCCATTGCCCAATGGGTTCGGTCCAAGGGTGGCTGGCTGATTATGGATGAGATCTACCTGCGGCTAAGCCTCCAGGGCCCGCTTCGATCGGCCTTGAGCGTAAGCCATGACATCATCTCGGTGAATAGCTTTTCAAAGACCTATGCCATGACAGGCTGGCGGCTTGGCTGGGTGGTGATTCCCGAGGCGCTTGTTGGGGTTATGGAGCGTCTCGCCCAGAACCTTTTCATCTCCCCCCCTTTTCTTTCTCAGCAGGCGGCCATTGCCGCATTTAGTCCAGAGACGCGTCGAATCGCTGATGGCTATCGTGAACAGTTTCTTAGGCAGTCCAAGGTCTTATTGCCAGGCCTGCAGGCCCTTGGATTCCGACTGCCTGTTCAGCCCGTCGGAGGCTTTTACGGGTTTTTTGATGTCTCGGAGCTAACCGACGATAGCTTCCGATTCTGTGAAGAACTCTGTGACCATGCCGGGGTGCTTATGGCGCCCGGTCGCGACTTTACGGATGAAAAGGCCCAGACCATGGTGAGGGTCTCTTTTCCGAAGTCCGAGCCTGTTCTGCAGGAGGGCCTGCTTCGTATCCAGACATTCTTAGCCGCTGGCGCGTAGGCCTCAGGCGCCTTTATCGTTTGGGCCGAAAGGCCTTGCAGACGTCTTCGTTGGTCTGAATGGCTGGGCCCCCAACCAGGTCTACTCCATAAGGAATGGCTGCAAAAATTCCTGGAACTTTGAGTTCACCGGTGGTTTTGTCGCGCAGGCCTTCAAGCGTTTCTTCAATGGCGCGCGGGCGGCCAGGCAGGTTCACGATAAGGCTGCGACCTCGAATAACAGCCGTCTGGCGCGACAAAATGGCGGTGGGGACAAAGGCAAGCGAAATCTGCCGCATCTGCTCGCCAAAGCCCGGCAGCTCTCGGTCTGCAACATCCAGGGTAGCCTCGGGGGTGATGTCACGTGGTGCGGGACCGGTGCCACCCGTGGTGAGCACCAGGCAGCAACCCTGGTTATCGCAAAGCTCAATTAGTGTCTGGGCAATGAGGGCTCGCTCATCGGGAATGAGCCTTTCAATGGGCTGCCAGGGCGAGCCTATGGCCCTGCCCAGCCAGGCCTTTAACGACGGAAGACCCTCGTCCTCGTAGATACCTTGGCTTGCCCTGTCACTGATGGAGACAAGGCCGATGCGTGCTGTGGTGTTTTCAATAGGCATGGGCATGAAGTTTAGCAAGGCTGCCCTGCTACTATCACCGCTATGGCAAATCAACTCTTCCATTACCAATTAGCGGACCTTCACGAGCTTAGCCAGAAGGTTGTTCAGATGGCTACCGAGGCCGGTGCCACGCAGGCGTCCTCGGAGGTGTCCGAGAGCGCGGGGCTCTCGGTGACGGTGCGTATGGGCGATATCGACACCCTTGAGCAGACCCGAGACCGGGGAATGTCGGTGACGGTGTATATGGGTCAACGTAAAGGCCATGCCTCTAGCTCCGACCTCTCGGACGCGGCACTGAGAGACTCAGTGGGCAAGGCCTTGGACATCGCAAGGTTCACGGCAGAAGACGAATGCGCCGGGCTTCCAGACCCCGATAAGCTTGCAAAAGGCCCACATCGCGACCTCAAACTTTTTCACCCCTGGGCCATTACTGCCCCAAAGGCTGTCAAGCTTGCCCTTGAGGCCGAGTCTGCCGCCCGCGCTGTGAGTCCGGTTATAAAAAACTCCGATGGCGCCTCGGTTTCGGCAAGCCACGGCCAGTTCTCCATGGCCAATAGCCATGGCTTTGTAGGGGGCTATGCCTACAGTCGTCATGGCATCTCGGTCTCACCCATTGCACAAAAAGGTGCTGTCATGCAGCGCGACGACTGGTATTCAAGCAGCCGCCGCTCCAGCGACCTCGCAGCCCCCAGGCTTATTGGCCAGTATGCTGCGCGTCGCGCCCTGGCTCGTCTTGGTGCAAAGCAGATTTCAACCCAGTCCGTCCCGGTTATCTTCGAGGCACCCCTTGCGGTCGGCCTTATAGGAAGTCTGGTTCATGCGCTTTCAGGCTCAGCCTTGTACCGCAAGGCAAGTTTTCTTGTCGATAGCCTTGGACGCCAGGTGCTTCCCAAGGGGTTTAGCCTGCTTGAAGATCCGTTTCAGCTTGCAGGCAACGGCAGCTCACCCTTTGATGACGAGGGAGTTCAGGTGCAGGCCCGCAAGGTGGTTGACGCGGGTAAGGTGCAAGCCTACTTCCTCTCCAGTTACACAGCCCGCAAGCTTGGTATGAGCCCTACAGGCAATGCCGGGGGCTCCCACAACCTTCTTTTAAAAACCGAGACGCCTTCTCTGCTGGTTAAGGGGGGGCTCTCTGCTCTGGTTCGAAAGATGCACCGAGGTCTATTGGTTACCGAGGTGATGGGCCAGGGAGTCAACCCACTCACGGGCGATTACTCCCGCGGTGCCTTTGGCTACTGGGTCGAGAATGGTGAACTTCAATACCCGGTAGAAGAAATCACTATTGCGGGTAACCTGCTTGAGATGTTCTCGGGTATTGAGGCCATGGGTGACGACCTCTATTGCAGAGGCGCCAAAACCTCAGGCTCCTTGCTTATTAATCGAATGATGATTGCGGGCTGCTAGGATTTTTACGGTCTGACCGCAGTACCCTTGAGGCCTTAAGAACAACCGCTGTCTGGCGAACTCTACGCAGTACGTCGGCCAGATGCTGACGCGATCGCACCTCCAGAAAAAGTTTGAGCACGGCAAAGCCGCCCCCATGAGGTTCAATGGAGAGGTCGTTGATATTGGCTTCACAGGCCGATATGGCTGCGGCCACCTTAGCAAGCACGCCGGGGGAGTCTTTGGCCTCAATATGCAGTTGCGTCTGGAAGGTTCTATAAAGCGGGTCGCCCCAAATCACGTTTGCCCAGCGAAGAGGGTCTTTGGGCCTTTGCCTGCGTGAAAAGCCACAGCTTGTGCGATGAATTAAAAGCCCTGCGCCCCCGCGCATATGGCCGCAGGCGTTATCGCCTGCGATAGGAAAGCAGCAGCTTGCATACTGAACCGCAGTGCCCTCCGATCCATTCACAGTGATGCCCGAGCTTTGGGGCTGCGTCAGGTGTTCCATTGAGACCATAAGAGCCTGTGCGGCGCCCGGCAAAAGTCGGGCGCGCCGCTGAGCCAAGGAGGCGCCACCTTCCTCCACCTGGTCGGCCTCCACCAGGCCAAAGAGCCGTCTCGCCGCCACATTAGCAAGCAGATGGCCAAGACCAATCGACTCCAACAATTCTTCTTGGTCATTGGCAGGAATCTCGTGGAAAAAAGCGGACCAGTTCAGGCGTGGATCATCCAGGCCCTGACCACCAATGTCTTTTAAGGCGGTATCAAGCAGTCGACGACCGAAGGCAATGGAGCGCTCGCGGGTGCTGGTTTTTAGATGATGTCGAATCTGGGCCCGAGCCCTTGCGGTTTTTACGAAGCCAAGCCAGCCGGGATGTGGCGTGGCTGAGGGCTGCGAGATGATACGAACCATATCGCCGTTGCGCAGTTCGGTATCCAGTGGCTTCACATCGTTATTAATAAGCACCCCCGTGCAACGGTTTCCGACATCGGAGTGCACCATGTAGGCAAAGTCGATGGGCGTTGAGCCTTTGGGCAGTTCGCGTATTTCGCCCTTGGGTGTGAAGACATAAATAACATCGGGGAAGAGGTCGATTTTGATATGGTCGAGAAACTCTTTGGGGTCGCGCGACTGCACGCTAAGAAGCGACTGCATCCACTCGTGGGCCTTACGCTGCAAAGGTGTCACGCCGTCGTCATGTTCCTTATAAAGCCAGTGGGCGGCAACGCCAGCCTCGGCAACATGGTGCATGTCATGGGTACGAATCTGAAACTCCAAGGGTGTGCCAAGGTCGCTTAGAACAACGGTATGCAGGGACTGGTACCCGTTGGACTTGGGCAGCGCAATGTAGTCTTTGAATCGGCCTGGGGCGGGCTTGAACAAGGCATGCATCGCCCCAAGTGCCAGATAGCATTCGGGGATGGTGCTCACATGAATACGAAAGCCGTAAAGGTCCAACACCTCTGCAAAGCTTAGGTGCTTTTCCTGCATCTTGCGATAAATTGAAAAAAGGCTTTTCTCCCGCCCACTGATTTCGGCCTGAAGCCCAAACCTTGGCAATTGCTCGCGCACAAGGTTTTCAAGGCGGCCCACCATTTCGCGGCGGTTGCCCTTGGCGGCGTTTAAAGCTTTACGCAGAACACGAGAACGAATGGGGTAGAGGCTTTCGAAGCAGAGGTCTTCAAACTCACGAAATATTTCATTAAGGCCGAGCCGATG
>JAURFZ010000121.1 GCA_030834045.1 Burkholderiales bacterium | reverse complement strand
GCGTCTGTACTTGGCCGGTGACATCCAGGGCGTCTTTAATTTGAATCGCCATCTGGGTGTCGACAACTCCTACCTCAGCATCAAACGTGCCAATAGTGCAGATGTTCACGCGAGCAGTATCGGGCTTCTTAAAATACAAGACATCGCCAATTCTTAAGTTTTGAAGGGAGTGCAAGGTTGTCTGAACCTGACCCAGCATAACCTGAAGCTCCAACGATGCCTCGTAAGTGGCCGCTCTAAGCTGATCTCGCCAGACCTTCTCAGAGGTCTCATTGCCATCGCCAGTCTGTACACGGCTGCGCAGGACATCGCGAATGGGCTTTAACGAGGCATAGGGGTGAACCAGGTCGATGAACTTGTCTTTTGAATTCTCAATTTCAAACCGACTTAAAACGATGAGGTCGTTTTCATCGGCAATTTGTGCAAACTGCGGATTAATCTCAGAGTTCGCAAGCTCAAGGTCGAGCTTAAGAACAGGCGCCCAGGCCTCTTTAAGCGACCTGTAGAAGACTTCAAGAATGATGCTAATAACACGCGATTCCGTCGGCGTAAAAAGCCGAGAAGGCGGCAGAGGCCCTTTGGCCATTCCGCTGGTTCCAAAGCCACCGAAAAAGACATCGAGCGACTGAAAAATAACCTGGGGCTCAATCACAATAAGTGAGAACCCGCGCAACGGGTTCATACGAACCATGTTCACCGAAAGCGGGGGCTTGAGCATTTTTAAGTAATCGCCGTAGCGAACAATCTCAGACTTGAGCGGCGCAATTTTGGGTGTGGAACGCAAGACCTCAACGAGCCCAAGACGGAACAAGCGCAGAAAACGCTCGTTGATCATCTCAATGGCGCCCACGTTAATGCCTAGGGTGCTGTCCTCGCTGGCAAGGTCGTGCTTACGAACGCGAACACGGGTGTTGTAACCGGTATCAACGGCAATGGAGCCGTCCTCTACCGCCTCTTGCAGGGCGGAGAGTTCTTCTTCACTTAGGAGGCCGGTTGACATGGGTTCGTAATTGAATGTGTCTAAGCTTTGAGGGTCAGTGGCTTAACAACCCGGGACGTGCGTGCCCCAGGTCATTAACGTGCCTACTGAATAATGAATTCCGTAAAGAGCACCTGCTCAATACCGCCAAAATCTTCGTAACGTTCAAGCACGGAGTTCATGGCTAGCCGAATTTTTTCTGCAAGCTCAATGCGGAAGGTGGGCTTGTCAATATCGGCCTCTGTGACCTGTCGAAGGACATCCAGCGAGGCCGACCTTAGGGCAAACTCATGCTTATCCATGTTAGTAAGCACCTTGTCGTCGTAGTGCGTCATGATGGCCACAGTGACAGACATCACCTTACGAGAAGCTGCAACGTTGGCAATAAGAGGCCGACTCATCTCCTTGTAGCGGCTCTCGAACTTAGTGACATCGGGTTCCGACTTAATCTGCTTTTCCGGTCCCTCGGGAGTCTCTTTCAAATTCGGGAGCGGTTTACCATCGGGGCCAAGCTTAGGCTCACCCTCGGCGCCTCCCTCGGCAGCAGCCTTCTCTTCCTCAGCTTTCTTCAATAGTTCTTCAACCGACTCTTGCTCGGGTTCACTGAAAAAGCCTGTAACGGCCAGCGTTCCAATAATGGAGCCAACCACCAACAAAAGAATGACCACCACCAGAACGATGATCATGATTAGCGGACTTTTTTTCTTTCCGCCTTCTTCAGCTTGTTGTTCGTCAGCCATTTTAAAAATCCTTCCAGTCTTTAAATCACGTTTAAACCCAATTAAACCAGCACGTCCAGGGATCCATCATGTGATGGACGGGTAACAACCTTCTCTAGTTCAACATCCTCTCCCTGGCGGGTATCGAGTTGCCTTCGAGCCGATGCCTGAGAGTTCTGCTGTGAAAGGGATTCCCTTGACCGCTCCTGTCGATCTCCGCCAACGTTCATGGAAGCAATGGTTATGCCAGAGCGCTCGAGGGCTTCTCGAAGCCTGGGTAAGCTGTCTTGAAGAAGGTCCTTGGTCATTGCCTGTCCAGCCTTAAAAGAAGCTTCAAGCTCCCCTTTCTTAAATTCCATCTCCACTTTAATCGACCCGAGATCGCCAGGCTCAAGGTTTAGCTCCACCTTCCAGTTACCCTGGCTAATCTGTTGTAGAAGTCGTTGCCCCAAAATATCGCCAAATCGCTGGCTTAATTGCGCCGAAAAGGCCCTTGCGGTTCCACCGGTTCCGTCGTGTCGCCCACTCGTATCACCGCCCAACCCCCTGCCCGAGCTATCGCCCATGGAGGCCTGAAGGCCGAATGCCCCTGCCGCTGAAGGCCCTGACGAGAGAGCCGAACGATCAAAGGGGTTTGACAACTCGCTAGCAAACTCCGAAAGGTCGATGGTTTCAAAGCCAAGCGGGCCCGCTACTCCAACATCCTTCATAAGCGCCGTCTTCATCATGGACTCATTGGCCATGGCGCGCTCGGCCGCCTTGCCCATGAGCATTTCTTTCAGAGCTCCGGGTCCCAAAAGCTTCTCAATTTTAGACAGGGCATCGAAGGACCTGGCCGAGCTCTCTGCTGAAGGCTGGCCGTCCTTCGTTGCTCGATCAGAAAGGGACTGCTCCAGCCCCGAGCCATCAGCCTTAGGCCCAGCACTAGCCTGCCCCAGCGATGCACTGTTTGTCAGCTCACTTGAGCTAGCAACCTGGCCTCGCAAGGAGAGCCAGCGGCTGGTTGCGTCATCCAGTGCTACGGGCTGGACCCCCAAAAGCTGAGTCGCACCCGAACCTTCGGCTAAGTGCCCACCATCAACCTCTTTGTGCTCCGACATCAGAGGAGTGGTCAGCCCCACCACCCCCATGGGTAGCCCTGCTGTTACATCACCTTGTATACGCGACACATTAGCCTGGGTCTTACCGAAGAGGCCATCGGCCTGAAGCTCGGCCATCAGGGTCTTTATGGCATCGGGTGAAAGCCCAAGCTCTTTGGCATAGCTAAGAACCTCTGCCTCTGCTGGTGCAGGGCCTGCAGTAATAATCGAAACAGAGTCCGAAAGCTGGGAGGATTTTAAAATTTTGCCATCGGTCCCCGCGAGTGCATTTGTTCCCTCGGAAAGCTGCAGGGCTCTAAGTAAGCGAAGGAGCTGCACCCGTGCCGCGGCGCTTACAGTCTGCTTAGGCGCCTCAGCGACTTCCTTGCCTGAACCAGTTGGGGGATCGTCAACAGTCCGAGCCTGGCGCAAATGAGCGTTTTCAGACCTCTCCCTTGATTGGGGCGCAGGGTCTTGGGCGGCAGGTTCTTGCCGCTCGGGCTCGCGTGGTTTATGAACTCTGGCAAAGACTTTGCTGAAGTCTTCCTTTACAGCGGGCGGTTTCACAGGTTCGACGAGCAGTCTTTCTGCTGCGAGTGCCTTGGTATCCAACAACGTTAAGCCGCTGGGGTTCTGGAAATCGGAAATGGGCATAAACAGTCAACCTAAGATTCGTCGTGGGCAGGGTGTCGGAAAACCAGCAAATTCCGCGCCATGCAAAAAGCGGCGAGAGCATGCCGGCCCGGTAACACGATGAGGCCTGCACATAGCTCACGGCCCTCACGCCAACACAGCCTATGGCATAGCGGTTGCTTAGTCTTCATACCTAAGGTATTTCGAGCGCCGACTAGAAATTTCAAGTCAATGATTCTTAAAGATTAATCAAGGAAAAAATGGCTGACTTCAGTCTGTCAAACATTCGACAGAACATCTCTCGTTTTGATGCGTCTGGCCTAGGCGTGCCAGCGCTCGTACTGCTCATCATGAGCATGCTTGTGCTGCCCCTGCCCGCCTGGCTTTTAGACATTTTGTTTACGTTCAACATTCTTATCAGCCTCATAGTTATTTTAGTGGCCATCGGCATTACAAGACCGCTGGAGTTTTCGTCGTTCCCAGCAATTTTGCTGTTCACCACCATGCTCAGGCTGGCCCTTAACGTTGCCTCCACGCGAGTGGTGCTCGTTGAAGGTCACACGGGGCCCGATGCTGCTGGTAAGGTTATTGAGGCCTTCGGAGAATTTGTGATTGCCGGCAACTACTTTGTGGGCATCATTATTTTCGCCATCCTCATCATCATTAACTTCATCGTCATCACAAAGGGGGCTGGCCGTGTGTCCGAAGTCTCTGCCCGTTTCACCCTGGATGCGATGCCCGGTAAACAAATGGCGATTGACGCCGACCTCAACGCCGGGGTTATTGACCAAGAGACGGCCAAACGACGCCGAGAAGAGATATCGCAAGAAGCGGACCTCTTTGGCTCCATGGACGGTGCCTCAAAGTTTGTTCGTGGTGACGCGGTTGCCGGCCTTCTTATTTTGTTCATTAATGTGATTGGCGGCATGGTTGTTGGGATGGCCCAGCATGACCTAAGTATTGCAGAGGCTGGCGAGACCTATGTCCTGCTTACTATTGGCGATGGCCTGGTCGCCCAGATTCCTGCCCTTTTGCTCTCCCTTGCCACCGCCATTGTTGTTACTCGGGTAACCACAAGCGAATCGATGACGGAGCAAGCCAGCTCCCAGCTTGCAAGCCCATCCGCGCTCTTTGTTTCGGCCGGTATTCTGGCTACGCTGGGTCTTGTGCCCGGCATGCCAACCATGGTCTTTGTTTCGCTGGCCGCAGCCGCTGCCGGAATCGGTTACAGGGTGAGACAAAAACACTTGGCGGACCCCGAGGTTCAAAAAGCCATACGGGAGAAGGCTGGGGACTCAGACGACGATTCAGATACGCCCAAGGAACTCGATTGGGATGATCTGGATACCGTTGACGTGATTGGGCTGGAAATTGGCTATGGGCTCATTCCCCTGGTCAATACCGAGACGGGTGGTCAGCTTATGACTCGGGTAAAAGGGGTACGTAAAAAGCTATCCGCAGAGCTTGGC
>JAURFZ010000120.1 GCA_030834045.1 Burkholderiales bacterium | reverse complement strand
AAGTGCTCATTTTTCGACGTGTTGTCAATGACTTCGTCAAGATCGTGGTGTGACATTGAAGGCTCCTTAACTGGATGTGCGATGAGCCTACAAAGATAAATTTTATTTGTTACACGGCAATTGCCCGGAAGTTACGAGTTAGTGACCTTTAATGAAACGCAACTGCTCTTCAAGCCTTCAAACGCATCAAACCCTCACGCAGCATCGTGACATCGCTGCCTGCTGCGACCATCGAAAATCCCTTTTTGTATAGCTCGGATGTCATGACGCCCGAAAAAGGAATTGTGCCCACGGGCATGTCCGTACTTTTACAGGTCTGCACAACGCCATCCATGACCGTCCAGAATCGTTCTTGATCAGTGGGTGACTCGAGGCCCAAGTTTGCCGAAAGGTCGGACGGTCCAATGAAAACCAGGTCAACCAAGGGCTCAGCAACAATGTCTTCCAGGGCCTCGATGGACTGCGAGGACTCGACCTGCACCGATACAAAAACCTCGTCATTACTGCGGTCACGGTAGTTAGACTCCACGCCATACTGCGAGCCGCGAATCATTGGAATGGCCTTTCCGCGCTCTCCCTGCGGGGGATAGTGGGCGGCACGCGCGCAGTCACGAGCCTGCTGAACCGTGTCAACGCGGGGAACCATGACACCTGCTGCACCGCGATCAAGCACGCGTGTAACGAAGCTTGGGTGGGCGTACGGGATGCGAACAATGGGCGCGCATGTTCCAGAAAACCCACGAAGCACATTGGGCAGGTCCGCCATGTCGATGGCGCCGTGTTCCATATCAACAATGATGAAGTCCAGCTGCAAGGATGAGGCGAGCTCTGCAAAAACAGGGTTGGGGCTGCACATCCAGGCTCCAATCACCTTCTCCTTCTGACGAACGCGTTGCTTAAACGAGATTGAGACCACGTTCCCACCTCCGATCAGACAATCGAACATAATGAATCATACGTTCACTATGAATCATACGTTCACTAATCAATACAAAGGGCAGCTAATGGCAATACAAGCACGTAATGTTGGGGCGTTTCCAGCCAACCCCATTGGCCTTGGCTGCATGAGCCTAAGTTTTGGTTATGGACCCGCCAGTTCAAGCCAGCAGATTCAATCGGTGATTGAACTTGCCATTGACCTTGGTGTGAACTTTTTCGATACAGCTGCCGTGTACGGGGATGGTCATAACGAGACAGAGCTTGGAAAATCCATTGCGCCCTATCGATCACAGGTTGCCCTCTGCACCAAGGGCGGTATGACCGCTATCTATAACGCACAAGGTCGGCAACGCAAGATCGACAGCCAGCCCGAGGCAATTCGCTCGAACTGTGAAGACAGTCTAAGGCGGTTAGGCGTTGAGGTAATAGACCTTTACTACCTTCACCGCTGGGACAAGGTCACACCCATTGAAGAGGTAGCAGGTGCCATGGCAGACCTAACTACTGCAGGAAAAATTAGAGGCTATGGGCTCTCAGAAGTCTCTGCCAGTACGCTGCGTCAAGCCCATAAGACTCACCCCGTAACCGCTATTCAGTCGGAGTACTCACTCTGGACGCGCAACCCCGAAATTGCAGTGCTTCCAACCTGCGAGGAACTGGGTATTACCCTGGTGGCTTTCAGCCCCTTCGCCCGTGGCTTTTTGGCCTTGGGTTCGCCAGAGCCCTCAAACTTTGAGGAGAAAGACCTGCGTCGGGTGATGCCAAGATTTCAGTCGCCCTACTACGAGAAGAACCTTCTGCTTCGCAAGCAACTTAAAGACCTTGCCGAGGCGGCAGGCCTCACCAATGCCCAGCTTCTCTTAGCCTGGGTGCTTGAACAAAGCTCGTCCATCGTCACCATTCCTGGCACCACTAGGTTGGACCATCTACGCGAAAACATGAAGACGCAAAGCCTAGACATTGCAGCGGAGGTTTTAAAAGAAGCCTCAGTGCTTATTAATCAGAATACGGTGGCGGGTGAGCGCTACGACAGTGTAGCAACGGGCCAGGTGGGAACGGAGAGGTTTTAGAGCAACGCGAGCCATGCTTTAAGTTCAATGCAGTAACAGGCGGCAAACACGCCTCAAAGGAGATGACGGACTCTGACCCTTAAGCAAAGATTTCGGACGGCCTAGAAGCTAACGTTGCCATCCAATACAGTCTGAAAAAGTGCCGCAGAGCCCACTGCGCCGTTAAGCCAGACTTCCTTTGCTGAGTCTGATGAAAAACAAAAAGCAGGAACGCCGTGAACGCCGCGGGATGTCCAATCCTCGGCCTCGTGTCGAACGCGTTTACGTAGCAGGCTGTCTTCCAAGGCGCCTGCGGCATAAAGCCTTTCCATGCCAGCGGCCTCGGCGATATCAAGTAGTTGCTCACGCTGTGTGAGGTCTCTGCCTTCACAAAACAAAGCCTCATACAGGCGTTCAACCATCTGCAGGGCCTGATCGCCCGCGGCAGCAACAAGCATATGAGCATCGAGCGTGTTTGGCTGCACGGCAATGCGGTCCAGCCTCATGGGCAGACCCTCGGCCCTTGCACTGTCTTCCACCCTCTTGTAGCGCTCAAGACCAGCCTCCCCAAACTTGGCAACCAGGTAATCACGACGCGGCATGCCTTGCTCGGGCATCGCCGGATTCAGCATGAACGGAGACCAAGAGACACTCACGGAAATTGATGCCTCTTGGGCCTGTTCAAGCGTACGCTTTAGCTGCGCATGCCCCACATAGCACCATGGACAAGCGATATCGTGAACTATTTCGATGTTTATTGATTTGAGGGTCATAAAAGTTGGGCCAGATTTTCTGGAGGTGGGTCGATGATTGATAGTAGGTGATTAGTCACTGAGTTGCTGCGCCGGATACGTCTCACGTTTTACTTAAAGGGGGCATGGTGTCACTGAGCCTCAGGACGGCTAGCCACAGTTCCCTGCCTGAGGCTAAGGCTGTAGTCGCGCATACGTTGTCGCAGGCCAGGTCGGCGCATGGACTGGGCAAGGGCTTGAAAATCGACCTGCAGGCTGGGATCGGCTCCAGAAAGTAGGTCTGGCCGAGGTTCCGTGTGATTGCCGTCAGCCGCTCTGCTAGCCCTATGAATCATTGCCTGGATCTCTGGGGTGACGACTAAGGCAGGCAGATGCTCTAGGTCGAAGGTATCTACGACCCGATGAATGAGGCCAAGTTGTACTGCCCTCTCAGATAGCACCGTTTGTCCCTCTAAGATAATCTGTCGCGCCATGTCGGATCCGATACGGCACGATAGGCGACGCGTACCCAGCACCAGACCAAACTGAGCCCCCGGAAAACGAAAGCTGGCATTGGGTGATGATAGACGTAAATCACAGGCCACTGCCAAGTCTGCTGCCGCTCCCCAGGCCCTTCCCTGCACGCAAACCACTGTGCGCAGACGCGAGGACCATACGGCTGCCAACAACTCTTCGATGGCGAAAAAGCGCGCAGCTAAGGTCTCGTCGGTCTCGGCGTCAAGATGCGAGAGATCCATGCCCGTAGAGAAATCCTTACCTTCAGCAAGAAAGACCAGGGTCTGCGCGGTCGGCTGTGTAGTTACTTCAACGATCGCAGCATGAAGCTCTTTCACGAGCCTCGCATCAAAGGCATTGCCACGGTCTGCGCGGTTAATCCGAACCACAGCGAGATCCGGCTTTGGCCAAGAGATTGTGAGCATTCGATCAGGATCGCGCAGGTAAGGTCTTTAAATCTTGTGCACGTATGAACGCGGCCCGGTCCCAAAGGTTGGGTAGTCGATTATGGGAGTACCCCGAGACAAAATCCTTCTTTGCACCTGTGGCCGCATCAAAGGTATGCCTGCGAAGATTGCCGACGTTAGCGCCGTAGATGTGAATCGAGATAGATGTGCGGTCTGAAAACCAATTGCTTACCTTGTGAATATCACCCACTGAAGGGCTTACGGCGTCCACGCTTCCTTTCTCAAGGACAAAGGCTGGGCCATCGGAGACAAGGCCCTCTGCAGTCTGCCGATACCGCACGCACGATTCGGCCCCCTGCAGCACTCCTACTAGACCCCAGACAGTGTGGTCATGTATGGGCGTCGACTGCCCTGGCCCCCAGACAAAACTTTGCAGCGAAAATCGCTCATGGGGATCGCAGTACAACAAATACTGTTGGTAATAATCAGGGTGAGTCTTGCGGAAGTCTTCCTCGAGCCAATGGTCTTGGGCTATGAGTTGGGTAAGTATCTCCTTGCCTTTGGAAAGAAAAAGCGATTCAGAGGCCTGATGATCGGCGAGGCGGGTTAGCGTGCGCACCGCCTCGCGCAGTGGACTAAGCCGGTCCAGTTGCAGGGCCGCGGCTAGGGCTTGCGCCATATATGGGCCTCCTGATTCGATTGCCCCAAAGTCTCGACATGGGTGTTAAGAGGTACTGGCCGGCCCGACAACCAGACCGGGCAGCCTACAGTAAGGGTTTCGTGACCAGCAAGTACCTGTGTTTGCACGAGACCAAGGTGCTTGGTCTGCGGGTCGTTGAGTGCCTGGCTGTACTTCTGAATATGGGAGGAGGGTACACCTGCCTCTTGAAAGACAAAGACCCAATAAGCTGCGGGTTGCTTAACAAACTGCTCTTCCAAAATCCGCGTAAGTTCAGTCTGGTTCTGCGCCCTGAGTGTTGTAGTCGTGAAACGTGCGTCTTGCGCCAAGGCACTAAGGCCGATAAGTTCACAGACCGTTGCCCAGAGTTTGTTATTTCCCGCCGCGACCACAAAGTAGTCATCGAGCGCTCGAAATGCTTGATACGGAGCATTACGTGGATGTGCCGAACCCAGGGGCTTAGGGTCTTGACCAGTGCCAAAGTATTCCGACGTCTGCAGGGCAGCAATAGCAAGGCTTGTTGCGAACATGGGAATATCAATATGTCCCCCGAGGCCGCCAGAACGAAT
>JAURFZ010000011.1 GCA_030834045.1 Burkholderiales bacterium | reverse complement strand
TTGCCGGCCCAGCCTGCGACAGCTGAGTCTGCTGCGACTCCGCCTTGACCTGCAGCGTTGTAAAGGCAGCACCCGCATTGAACGCGGTATCGTCTAAAGCCATTGCCTTAGGCTGAAGGCCTGGCGCACCAAAAAGAACAAGAGCAAGGACTGCGGCTAGCCTGCGGGCCAAGTAAAACCGGATAAGAGAGGCAGCGTGCATGAAAGACCTGGAGGCGACGAAGGAACAACAGATTACCTGGTCCCTATTGTCGCCTGAAGAGTGCCTGCCAGCAGCTTGTTTTGGGCCTGTGCTGTCGGTGGAGGATTTGCTGCGGGCGCGTCTTATTCCCTGGTCTTTGCAGTCTGTCCATGCAACCCAGCGGCCGCCCTTGGGCTGGATGCCAAAGAGCCTCTTGGAGGCGCTCATCTCAAGCCTTCCTCGCGCAGCAAGCCATCAGAATCTTCTTTTGCAGGAATCTTTTCAGTGGCAAGGCCTTGGCCCCGGTGTCTTTGTTGACGGCGAGCGACTTAAGCTCTTTGAGCAGCACCTCGCCAATGTCCTAGGCCGCTTTGGCTGGCGCCATGAGGACTTTGCGTTGTTAGATCGTGCCGGCCTTCGGCAAGGTCTGGGGCTTTGCCTTGAGCGTTCACTTTTTCGCTGGCTGGGCCTTTTGTCAGAGTCTGTTCAGTTGAATCTCAGGCGTGATGACGGCAGCATTTGGATTGCGCAAAGGGCGATGACCAAGGCCATTGACCCGGGGCTATGGGATGCCGCAGTGGCGGGCGGTTTGTCGGCAGGCGAACGGCCCGATGATGCGGTTCGCAGAGAGTCTCTTGAGGAGGCTGGCCTCACAAACCATTGGCACGACCAGATTCAGAGGGCGTCAAGCGCTCCATGCATGCGAATCGGTAGGCTTGTTGCGCCCCCGACGCCCCCGACGTCCTCTAATCAGTCGGCGCCATGGCCTCTATGGCCTAGCCTTTGTCTGCATCATGAAAGAGTCTGGCGTTTTGAGCTCACTCTTCCCAACCATTGGCAGCCGTCTGCGAACGATGGCGAAGTGATGGCCTTTCAGGCGGTAAGGCCTGAGGCTATTTTTTCGTTCTGGCAGCGTGGTGAGTTCAATTACGAGGCGGCCTGTGCCAGCCTAGCGCCTCGAAAGGCATGAACCTTCAAACACGTTATTTCTCCGGTGCGTGATTTTTCACTGCGCTCGCAGCTAGGGAAGGGGTGGAGCTGATTAGGTGATGGCCCTTGCGAGGCTAAGTACCGAAGCCGCATACAGATAGCTTCGGTTGTAGTGGGTGACTGCAAAAAAGTTTTCGCTGACCAGCCAATAAACCGGTGCCGCATCTGGCTCGGGCAGTCGAATCAGACTTGCGGGGAGGTCTTCTGAAAGGCTGCGCCAGCTCTTGGGAATGGGAAAGGCACGATCAATGTCGCCAAGCCTATGCTCAGCCTTTAGTCGAGTGACAAGAAAATCGGAGGGGTCGTCACGTGGGCGCAGACGCAGCGGAGCAAAGCTTGGAATATCGCGTTTCCAGCCATGCGATTTAAGGAAATTGGCCACCGAACCCATGGCGTCGGCCATGCTGTTAATGAGGTCAACACGCCCATCTTGGTCGAAGTCCACCCCCCAGGCCTGCCAGCTTGAGGGCATGAACTGAGGAATACCAAGGGCACCCGCAAAGGAGCCTGCGGATTTTAAAAGATCAATATCCCCCCGGCGGCCCATCACCAGCAAGGACTCAAGTTCTTTTAAGAAAAAGTCCCTGCGTCGCTCGCCTTGAAAGCCCAGGCTTGCCAAAGTGTCGAGTGCTCGGAAGTTTCCGGTAATGCGTCCATAGCGTGTCTCCACGCCCAAAATTCCAACGATCACCTCAGGAGGCACACCGTAAAGGTCTTCGGCCCGCTCTAAAAATAAGGCTTGGCTCACAAGCAGTTGCCTGCCCTCGCGCACGGTGCGTTCATCGAGGTTACGGGCAAGTCGACGCGAAAGTGATGGCAGAGGTCGGTCGGCAGCAGGCCTATCGGGTGGCGGGTTCGTAAGCGCAAGGGCTCGGTCTTGCTGCGTAAGAACTTGGAACCGTGCATTTAGCCAGTCAGGCTCCATGCCGTGCCTCAGTCTCATGAGCTCAAAAAAAGCCTCGAGCCGTTCGGGGTTAATCCAGCCTGGACCCCGTTTTGTGGCGGTGGAGGTTGTTGAGGCGGCTAAGCCTTCCGGTGACAGAGCGGCACCCGTTAGGCCCAGACCCAGGGCCGCGGCACACACGAGTTCTCGCCGTTGGGTGTTATACTTCAAGGCTTTTTGAAAAATAGAGTTTTCACTTCTTTTTAAGGATTCAAAACCATGGTGGTTATTCGTCTTGCCCGTGGTGGGTCGCATAAGCGTCCTTTTTACCATGTTGTGGCCGCCGATTCTCGCAAACGGCGTGACGGTCGGTTTATCGAGCGTCTTGGCTTTTTCAACCCAGTTGCCCGCGGGGCCGAGACCGAACTGCGTCTTGCCCTCGACCGTGTCGACTACTGGACGGGCGTGGGTGCTCAGGTAAGCCCTCGCGTGGCTCAGCTTGTGAAGTCCTTCCAAAGCCGTCAGGCGGGTGGTCAGGCCGCAGCCTAAGCCGTCGAAGTCTCAGGCGTCGAAGTCTCAGGCGGTTGCCCAGGCCTTCACGGGGCGCCGACTTCAGCGACTCGGGCCTGCTGTTGAAACAACCTCAACGCCCCAACTGCCCTTTGAGTTAAGGGGGCCCGCCAGTTTCGTTCCCCTGGTTCAGCTTGGGGCTGCCTCAGGTCTTAAGGGGCAGCTTCGCGCCTCCCCTCTTCAACAGTCTATTGTGGTTGACGCCCAGACGGGCGAGCTCATTACGCTCGCTGGGCCTTTGGTTTTAGCGGCATCGGAGCGCTGCTGGGTGAAAACGCCTCGTCAACAGTGGCTTGCCTGCGAAAGCTTGGCCTTTATCCCAGGGCTTGATGCCCTTCTCGCCACGGGTTTTTCGGGGCGGCTTCGCGTCAGCCTTGACACCTGCAAGCACCGCAGCCAGGCCGAAGAACTGCAGCAGAGCGAACTTGGCCTTGAGGCAAACGAGCTTGAACGACTCTGCAAACCCTTTTGGCGGGTTTTTAACTGGATTAACTGGCAGGCCTTTTCCCCCAAGGGCAACCTTCTGGGCCGTGTTCAAGAGGTTCTTGCCAGCAAGTCTCAGGCGGTGCTTCGGCTTGAGCATGATGCTTCGCTTTTTGGGGGGTCAAAGCCTTCCCATCCCACCAGCTCTCTGGTGCCTGTGGTGCCGCGTTACGTGCTGAAGGTGCTCCCCGCAGAGTGCAGGCTGGTCCTGGATTGGACCATCTGAATGAAGACATTGCCGACAAGCCCGCTTTTCCGTTTCGATGTTATCTCTATCTTTCCAGAGTTCTTTGAGCCCTGGTCGACGCTTGGTGTCTGCGGCCGAGCGGTTGACCGAAACCTTGTGAGTCTCAGGCTTTGGAATCCTCGGCAGTTCGTAAACGATCCCCATCAGACCATCGATGACCGGCCCTATGGAGGCGGCCCGGGCATGGTCATGATGGCTGCGCCCCTGGCCGATGCGGTCAAGGCCATTCGCGACGATCTTCTTGCCCAAGGAATTGCTGCGGGTCCCGTTGTCATGCTCTCGCCTTCGGGCCGTCGGATGGATCAGGCATGGCTTGAAGAAAAACTCGCTCGCCCAGGGCCCCAAGACAATGCCCATTACCTCGCCGAGCCCACTGCACCGCCTTTGGCTGAAAACCTCGGCCAGCCTCAGGCGGCGTCCATTACCCAGCAGATGACCCTGGTCTGTGGTCGTTACGAAGGGGTGGACCAACGTTTCATTAACAACTACGTTACCGAGGAGCTTAGCCTTGGCGATTTTGTGATTTCAGGCGGCGAGATTGCCGCCTTGGCCGTGCTCGATGGCCTGGTGAGACGCCTTCCCGGGGTCATGCAGGACGAACGCTCATCTGTGCAAGAGTCGTTCTTAACCGGGCGTCTTGAGCATCCGCACTACACTCGCCCTGAAATTTTTGAGGGGCAAGGGGTGCCAGAGCTGCTTTTATCCGGTCATCATGGCAAAATATCGGATTGGCGAGATCAGCAGTCCCTCTGCCAGACAAAACGTCGGCGGCCCGATCTTTTAGCCGAACCCGAGAAAAAGCTTTAGTTGTTTTTCATCCTCTGAATGGTTGTGTCCAAGGTCACCTAGAAAATCTTTTCGCCTTGGTCAGCAAGCCGTTTTACGATGCTTATAGGAGAGTTGTTGTGAATATCATCGAGACACTCGAGCGGGAAGAAATTGCCCGTCTCAATAAAGAAATCCCCGAGTTCGGTCCAGGCGACACCGTGGTGGTAAGCGTCAATGTAGTTGAGGGTACACGTAAGCGTGTTCAGGCCTTCGAGGGTGTTGTTATTGCGAAGCGTAACCGGGGTCTAAACTCCTCGTTCATCGTGCGCAAAATTTCCGCAGGCGAGGGGGTTGAGCGAACCTTCCAGACTTACTCGCCGCTTATTGCAAAAATTGAAGTCAAGCGCCGAGGGGATGTCCGTCGGGCCAAGCTCTACTACCTGCGTCAGCGTTCGGGCAAGTCGGCACGTATCCGCGAGAAGCTTCCCGCACGCAAGGCAGCGTTGGTTGCAGCAACCTCGGCCCCCGAGAAGCTGCCACCGGTGCAGGCCGATGAGGCTCCCGCTGCAGTCCCGGAGAACTAGCGTTTTCGACCCGCAGTCCGCATCGCGGCTGCCTCTTGCCAGCCATCAGCCGCTTCCTTCGGAGGCGCTGGCGGCTGAGTTCCTGCTTCAGCTTAAAACCTACTGTGAACACCTTCGCCCCTTTCCAGCCTGGACCCCCGAGGTCTTAGCCGATCGGGGTCGAAGACTTGTCGAAGTTAAGGACCCCGTTGCCGCGGCTGTGCTTATTGCACTCTTACCTTCGCCTCAGGGTCTGCGCGTCTTACTGACGCGTCGACCCGAGTCGATGAAGGACCACCCGGGTCAGATCAGTTTTCCTGGTGGCCGAGCCGAGCCACAAGATGCTTCGGTGTGCCACACCGCCCTGCGCGAGGCTGCCGAAGAGGTGGGGCTTAGCCCTCAGTCTGTGGTGATTCTTGCCCAGCTTCCCGACTACCTTACGGTGACTGGATTTCGGGTTTCGCCCGTGCTTGGCCTGGTCAGCGGAGGCTATGAACTGCAGGCCGATAGCCTTGAGGTGGCCGAGCTTATCGAGTTGCCTCTGGCCGATGTTCTGAACCCAGCCAACCACGAACGACGAGGGCTTGAACTGCCCACAGGAACTGCGGAATTCTTCGCTATTCCGGTCCATGGGCAATTTATCTGGGGCGCAACAGCAGCCATGATCCGTAACCTGTACCATTTCCTTTATGCTGCCTGGAATCAACGCCCTTCATGCTCGAGTTCGTGCCTTGGGACCATGCGCCCCTAAATGGGCGGGGCCCAGATGTAACGGCACGGAAACCCAATGACGCTTATTAGCCTTCTTTTAGCGCTCTTGCTTGAGCAGGTCCAGCCGGTTCGTGAAACCAGCGTTCTGCGCGACTGGCTAAATAACCAGCTTCGACGTGTGCGGCTTATGGCAGCACCCGACCAGTCCGGTCCCGTCTGGGCCGCCTGGTACCTAGTGGTGGCCGGTGTGGCCCTCCTGAGCCTGCTCTTGGTCTGGCTTTTAGGCATGGTGCATCCCATTCTCGAGTTGCTTGCCACGGCCGCTATTCTCTATTTAACTCTGGGCTTTCGTAGGTTCAGTCACTGGTATAGCGAAATACAGTCTTGCCTTGCGCGGGGCGACCTTGAGTCTGCCCGCCAGACCCTGGCCCAGTGGGTTGAGCAGTCCAAGGCGGGTCTGCCTGCACAAGCGGCGAGCCAAAGGGGTGACGAGTCTGCCGTGGCGCGCGAATCCATCCGGCTTGGCATGACGGCCGCACAGCAGCACGTCTTTGGCGTTATCTTCTGGTTTGTCATTCTGCCGGGACCCTCGGGCGCTGTGGCCTACTGGCTAAGTGCCCTCTTGCTTCGTTCCTGGACAGCCCCTCGTAATGAACTCAGTCGGCTTGCCGATCAGCCCGATGTCGAGGCGATGGCGGGTGACATGGGCAATATCGCCGACGACGCCCACGGCCGCATTGCCAGTCAGGCTTTTCGCTGGGTTGACTGGCTGCCTGTTCGCGTAACAGCCGCCATTTTTGCGGTGGTGGGTAACTTTGAGGACGCCATTGGCCTGTGGCGCTCACGTGTTCTGGCCGCACCCGAGTCGACTGACGATACCGAGCGGGTTCTTATTGCATCGGGCTCAGGCGCTATGGGCATTGCACTAAGCCTTCCGGATGCCCCATCGGGCGTTGAGGGCCTCGACGATCTAGAGGGTGCGCTTGCCGCCTCATCTTCTAGCGGCCCCAGTCTACGAGAACCCGATGGCTCGGCCATGGCCTCAGCCATTGGCCTTGTCTGGCGTGCTGTGCTGGTCTGGTTTTTTATGGTGCTTTTATTTTCTTTGGGCCGCTGGCTGGCCTAGCCCATTTCGTGCACCAGGCGTCTCCAAAGGCCTCGTCTTAATTCAAGTTGCTGGTAACGCTCTTTGCTTAGCATGCCCTGTGCGCTCATTGCATTCATGGCCTCTGTAAGCACACAGCCTGGCTCCTCATCGTGTTGGCAGTTATAAAAGCGGCATCGGCCGTTATTCTGCAGCTCGAGCCATTCAGGAAAGGCCCCTAAAAGGTCCTCGGTCGTAAGGTGCTGAATACCGAAGGTCTGATAGCCAGGGGTATCAATAAGCCAGCCATCCACCGCCAGCCATTCGTAGGCTCGACTCACCGTTGTGGTGTGACGACCGGTCTGCAAGGCCTGTGAAATAGCCTGTGTCTGCGCCCCTGCAGAAGGGATGAGCCTGTTAAGCAGACTGGATTTGCCCATGCCGGACTGCCCGACAAGCCCAACCACCGGTTTTGTAAATCCACGCGCCTGAATGGCTTGCACCAATGCCTCCGGGCCTGTCTGCTGGTTTGGGTTTTGGCTCTCATGCTCAATGCAGCTTATTTCGGCATCAGGCAGGCAAGGCCAAGGCAGGCAGCTCTGAAGGCTTGCACGTGCCTTGCCGCTTTCTGCCGAAAGGTCTGTTTTGTTTAGGGCAATGATGTAAGGAAGGCCCTCGGATGCAAGCGTTGCCAAAAGCCGCACCATCAGCTCCGGGGCGAAAAGTGGCTCGCCCGAGATAAGAACAATAACCAGGTCAAGGTTGGCTGCAATCACTTTCTGGCGATGTGACTCCGCCCTTATAAGTGCATTTCGCCGAGGTAAGAGCTCGACGAGGCTTGCGGACGTCTCTGAAAGCAAGACATGGTCACCCGCTACAGGCTTTAAGGCCCGGCCTTTAAGAGGAACGGCCTGACTGTTCAATGGGCCCGTAAGGGGACTCACCCAGGCATGACCGCCGTGGGCGCTGATTACGCGATGAGCTTCAGGATGCGATCGGCGCAATCAAAGTCCTTCGACGTGATGCCGCCCTCGTCATGGGTAATGGTTCGAACCAGAAGGGATCGATAGCCAAAGCAGACATCAGGGTGATGATCGATGTCGATTGCAATCTGCATAATCGACGTCACAATCCGGCAGACCTCATCGAAAGACTCAGGCTGCAGGCTTAAGGTAAGCATGCCGTCCTCAAGCCGCCAGGGTTGCCGGCTTGCCAGTTGGACAATGACTTCGTTGGGTT
Source organism: Burkholderiales bacterium (assembly GCA_030834045.1). Lineage (GTDB taxonomy): Bacteria > Pseudomonadota > Gammaproteobacteria > Burkholderiales > Burkholderiaceae_A > Hahnella. The sequence goes on along the minus strand of JAURFZ010000011.1, from coordinate 11,064 downwards.
CAAGCACCATAGCCTGTAGTCTAACGGAGGTCGTCTGCGTCCTGCTAGCAATGCCCACCAATGCCTTACACTAAGTTAATGACAGAAAAGAACACTTCGGGCACGCCCGCACCCAACGACGATTACCTCGTCTGGCTTGACATGGAGATGTCTGGCCTTGACCCCGAGACCCATCGAATTCTAGAAATTGCAGTGGTTGTCACCGACAGCCAGTTGCAGGTCGTGGCCCATGCCCCTGTTTACGTGGTGCACCAAAGCGCCGAGCACCTGGACACCATGGACGCATGGAACAAGGGCACCCATGGTCGATCGGGGCTTATTGAGAAGGTGAAGGCCTCGACCCAGGCCGAGCACGATGTCGAGCGCGAACTGCTTGCATTTTTAAAGCAACATGTTGGCGCCGGAAAATCTCCCATGTGCGGCAATACCATTCACCAAGATCGGCGCTTTCTGTTGCGCTATATGCCAGCCCTCGAGGCGCATTTTCATTATCGAAACCTTGATGTCAGCACCTTAAAAGAACTCTGTCGGCGCTGGCAGCCTGCGCTTATGAAAGGCTTTGAGAAGAAGGGTGCCCACACGGCCCTTGCCGACATTCTGGAGTCCATCGATGAGCTTCGTTATTACCGCAAGCACCTTATGCCTGGGACGCTGCCAGATGCGCAACCAAGTACAACCGCGGTCTAGGGCGAAGGGATTCGCCTCTCGTAAAGGGTAACCCGCTCGCGATTATCTCGCCCGGGTTTGCGTGGTCCCTGCCAAAGCATTGTCCATTCCCCGGTTTCTGGACGGAAGTTATCTTCAAAGACAAGCAACCATTGGCAGCCCTTGTTTTCCCTGGGCTCGCCCAAGGCGCTTTGAGGGCCTGAGGAAAGGCTGGCGGGTAGGCCACCCGATAATGGCCGCAGGCCGGGCTCAAGCATTGCAAGTGCAAGGGTCTGGCCCATTAGATCGTTGTCAGCGGCCTCAATGCACTGGGCATCGCTAAGGCCTGCATGGTCATAGGGCAAAGAAGGGTCGGGTGCTTGCAAGGGTGCCGTCTGCGCCCCCATGGCGGCTTGAAGCTCTTCTGCTAGAGGTTGATAACCCCTGTTAATTTCAAGGGCGGGCAGCAGCAACGCCATTAACAAAACCCAGCTTAGGCCAAGCCCTCCGGCTGTAAGCAAGACTGGGCGCCATAGCCTTGTCTCGGCCCGTCGCGTCCGCCAGAGGACCAGTATTATCCAAAGCCCGCTTGCAACGGTTCCAAGTAGAAGGCTTAGAAGGCTTGCCTGGGGTGTGATGCCAGGGGCATGAAAGGCCAGTCGCTCGGCAAAGAATGCGGGCTGATTAAACTCAATGGCAGACCAGTAAAGCCAAACGAGAATGCCAAGCCCCGAGAAGAGGGTGACTGCGAACCAGTCAATCAGTGAGGAGAGTCCTCGCGGAAGGGAGAGAAGCCCAAAAGCAGCAAGGCTCGTCAGTGCAACCACGGGCAGGGTTCGAGTGGGGTTGACGTTGCCTACACCCAAAAGACCCATGACGAGGCTTGTACCAAGCAACACCAGCAACAACTGCAAATGGGCAAGACCAAGCAGCCGGTGCCGCCAGGCCTGCACCAAAAGGGCGGCAATAACGGGCCAGGCGGGCCACCAGGTCCATGCCCATGTCTTCGGGCCGTGAGTAAGGGATGGCCCATCGAAAGACCACTGGGCCTGCCACCATTGGCTTAGTGCGGCCGACTCCTGCAGCATGGCAGCAAGGAGCACCCACGATGCAATACCTGTCGCGAGCACCAGGCCTGCCCAGCCCCCCCATTCCTTAACAGTCATACGCCAACCCGGCAGGGCTGCGCCCACAAGCACCACGCCAAGCCCTGCCGCAGAAAGACCTGCCATGCCATCGCTTAGCAATAGCCCCGTGAGACTGAGCCCAATGCCAAGGCCCGCTCGGCGAGGCCGCTCCGGCGCCATCGCAAGGGCCCAGAGTAAAAGCGCCTGCAATGCAAAACTGCCTGTGGCCGAGCCGGCCTCATGCCATCGCGCAATGGCACCAAGGGTACCCACAGCAAAAAGCACAGCGCAGTCGGCAACCGTGCGGGCGAAATCGGGCCCAGCCGGACCAATACCCAATGGGTCGAAGGGGCGCGCCTCGCGCCTGCGTGCAAGGCGGTAGGTGGCCCTCCACAACGCCCAGAGCCCCAGGAGCACGAGGCTTAGCTGAGTCAGGCGCGCAGCCGCGGTTACCTGCAGGGGGGCATTTAGCCAATGGCTTGCATCGAGCAACTCTGCGCCAAACCCAAGACCAACGGCCATACCTGCAGCGAGCCAGGTAAATAAGGGCCCTTGTTCGGCCATGACCCACTGTCCAATGCTTGGGACGCTAAGCCAGCCCGCCGCAAGAAACTCCCGGGCCTCCAGGTGGCTTCGTACCATCGCAATGGCTTCAATGTCGGGCCCCTGCCAAGGCGAATGAAGCCACAGACCCGATAACCCCATAAGGGCAGCTAGCCAGATTAGAAGAGATCTAGGAAAGGGTGTAGCCGAACTTGCTGCAAGCCCCGGAAGGGGGCGCGACTCCCCCCATTGCGAAAGGAGTTCTAGGGTTCGGGTTGAGCGCGCCACGGGCCAGCCAAGGGCTAGATGGCGCCCAACCAGAATCCGAACTTAACTTTTGGCTGCGCCGCTGCCCGTCTTTGCGCCAAACTTCTGACGAAACTTTTCAACGCGACCGGCGGTGTCCATCATTTTCTGGGTGCCGGTGTAGAAAGGATGGGATTCCGAGCTGGTGTCGAGCTTGTAAAGGGGGTAGTCCTTGCCGTCTTTCCACTTAATGGTCTCTTTTGTCGACACCGTTGAGCGGGTAACAAAACTAAAATCGTTGGAGAGGTCTACAAAGACCACTTCACGGTAACCGGGGTGAATGCCTTCTTTCATGGACAAACTTTCTTTAGAAAATCTTCTTTTTCAAAAAAACCAAAGCTCTAGAGTATATCCTAACTTCCACGCTTCATCATGTCGAAAAACTCGGCATTGTTCTTGGTCTGGCGCACCTTGTCGAGCAGGAATTCCATGGCCTGAATCTCATCCATATCGTGAAGCAGTTTTCGAAGAATCCAGATCTTCTGCAGAAGATCTGGCTTGATAAGAAGTTCTTCACGCCGTGTTCCTGAGCGATTGATATTAATGGCAGGGTAGACGCGTTTTTCAGCAAGCCTGCGTTCAAGATGAACTTCCATGTTGCCCGTGCCCTTGAACTCTTCGTAAATAACCTCATCCATTCGAGAGCCGGTCTCAATAAGGGCCGTTGCAATAATGGTCAGTGAGCCGCCTTCTTCGATGTTCCGGGCTGCCCCAAAAAACCGTTTAGGCCGATGCAGGGCGTTGGCATCAACGCCACCGGTCAGCACCTTGCCCGATGTTGGAACCACGGTGTTGTAAGCCCTTGCCAGTCGTGTAATCGAGTCAAGCAGAATGACCACGTCTTTCTTATGCTCCACAAGCCTCTTGGCTTTTTCAATGACCATCTCGGCAACCTGCACATGGCGTGTGGCGGGTTCATCGAAGGTAGATGCAACCACCTCCCCGCGCACCGAGCGCTGCATTTCAGTCACCTCTTCGGGTCGCTCATCGATAAGAAGAACAATAAGCACCACCTCGGGATGATTCGTAGAAATGGCATGTGCAATGTGCTGCATCATCACCGTTTTGCCGCTCTTCGGCGAGGCAACAAGCAGGCCTCGCTGGCCTCTTCCAATGGGCGAGACCATGTCAACGATACGGCCGGTAATGTTCTCTTCGCCCTTCATCTCCCGCTCTAGCCGAAGGGGCTCGTCTGGGAAAAGCGGGGTGAGGTTTTCAAAAAGAATCTTATTTTTTGAGGCCTCAGGGGGCTGTTGGTTGATTCGGTCAACCTTCACCAGGGCAAAGTAGCGCTCACCGTCCTTCGGGGTTCGTACCTCGCCTTCAATGGAGTCGCCCGTGTGCAGGTTAAACCGGCGAATCTGTGAGGGCGACAAGTAAATATCGTCGGTGCTTGCTAAGTAGGACGACTCGGGGGCTCGCAAGAAGCCAAAGCCGTCGGGCAGAACCTCGAGTACACCATCCCCGAAAATTTGCTCGCCGGTTTTGGCTTTCTTTTTAAGAATGGCAAACATGAGTTCTTGTTTGCGAAGCCTGCTGGCATTTTCAATTTCAAGCGAGATCGCCAGCTCTACGAGCTGGGTGACCGGCATAGCCTTGAGTTCAGAGAGGTACATAGTTAACGGAGACCACCATAGAGAAAAAGAGAGGATTTGAAGGGGCTTCGCGGTGAGCTAGAAGCTGCGGTCCCCGGGCCGTGACTGGCCCTGGACGTGTGTGACAAAGCTTAGATCTGGCTGTCAATCCAGGCAGTGAGTTGCGATTTTGCAGCGGCGCCCACTTTTTGGGAGACCACAGCGCCGTTTTTGAAAAGAATAAGGGTTGGGATTCCGCGGATGCCATGTTTAGCAGGAACAGCCGCATTCTCATCGACATTGAGCTTGGCAACCGAAAGACGCCCTTGGTACTCCTTGGCGATTTCTTCAACGATAGGGCCAATCATTTTGCAGGGCCCACACCATTCCGCCCAAAAGTCAACGAGCACGGGGAGGTCCGACTTCAAAACGTCGTCATCAAAACTGGAATCAGTAACGGGTTTAACGAGATCACTCATGGCGAATTTAGAGAAAGATAGGGAGGGGAGGGAAGGGTCGAATTAAACAAAACAGACCTAGGGATACAAGGACGGTGACGTACTGAGAACCAGGAACACTAAACCTCAGTAGGGGGTTAACATTACTTAGAGCCAAGACGGTTTGAGTCCTGAGCCAGAAATATAGCGCAGAAATGCGCAAAAAGGGAAACGGGCCGGGGGCCGGGGTACACTTAAGACGGCGGGCCGCCCCGCATTGTAAGCCTGTGAACCTGGTCAGGTCGGGAACGAAGCAGCCACAGCGGGTCCTTGCGAGTGCCGGGGGAACGGCTCGCCCCTTACTTCTCTTGATGCTATTAACGCCATGATCCACAACCGTCTTTTCCTTTTGTTGGCCCGCTTGTGAGTAGTCTTTTTCAGGACGACCCAGGCTTTGCCGCAATGGCCGCGCCCATCGCGCTTGCGCGCAAGTGGCGGCCACGGCAGTTTGCAAGCGTAATAGGTCAAGACTTTGTGGTGAAGGCGCTGCAGCATGCCTTGTCGCAGCAACGGCTGCATCATGCCTACCTGCTTACCGGCTCAAGGGGGGTTGGTAAGACCAGCCTCGCCCGGATTTTTGCCAAGGCCTTGAATTGCGAGATGGGCCTGGTTGCCGAGCCCTGTGGTCAGTGTGGGCCATGCCTGGAGATCGACTCAGGCAGGTTTATCGACTATGTCGAAATTGATGCCGCCTCGAATCGCTCGGTGGCCGAAATTCAACAATTGCTTGAGCAGGCGCGGTTTGCCCCTACGTCCGGCCGATTCAAGGTCTATGTCATTGACGAGGTGCACATGCTCACTGGGCACGCTTTTAACGCCATGCTCAAGACCCTTGAAGAGCCGCCTGAGCGGGTGAAATTTGTGCTGGCCACAACCGACCCTCAGAAAATTCCCGTCACGGTCTTATCGCGTTGCCTGCAGTTTGGCTTAAAAAACCTTCGTCCTGATCTTCTTGACCGCCATCTGAGTTATGTCTTAACGCAAGAAGGCATTCAGGCTGAGCCCGATGCAGTGCTTGCGCTTGCGCGGGCGGCCAAGGGCTCGGTTCGCGACGGCCTGTCGCTTACCGACCAGGCCATTGCCTACGGGGGTGGCAGTGTTCAGCTTGAGGCCGTCAGTCAGATGCTTGGGCTGGTGGGCCGAGAGGCCATTGAGGCCATGGCGCAGGCTATCGGCAAGGCCAATGCCCGAGACTGCCTGCAGGCGGCGGATGCATTGACTGCGTCGGGCGTTTCTGCAGAGGCCATTCTCGAAGACCTGGCGCGTCTTTTTCATGAACTCAACCTTGCGCAAGTCTTGGGTCCCAGCCAGCTCGGTGCGCAGCCCGCCGCCCAGGCAGACGCCCTAGCAGGTCTGTCGATTTCTGCAGAGCAGGCGCAGCTTGGTTATCAGATCCTCATGCTTGGCTTGCGCGATCTTGCCTATGCACCCGATGAACAGACCGGCCTGGAGATGACCCTTCTTCGTCTGGTTGCCTTTGTGCCTCTTGATCTTGCATCAGGATCATCGCAGACCCAGGCGCAGGCCATGCCGGATGCCTCATCAGCTCGCTCGGGCTCGCCTGCTCGTTCTGCCTCAAGGGTCCTCTCCGATGCGCCTTCCGCAGAGCCAGCCACGGGTGACAGCCCTCGTACCTCAGCGGCCTTGCGCATCGACAGCCCCCGAACGCCTAAGTACGAACCAATCTCTGGTCTTACTTCCGAGTCCTGGCTGGACGTGGCGCAGACCCTTCCTCTCGCGGGTCTGTCGCGTCAGTTTGCGATTCAGTCGCGTTTTTTGGGCCTTGAACCCTCGCCACGGGCCGGGTGGTCCGTATTGAAATTTCAGGTTCCGGTGGAGTCGCTAATGGAGGCTGACGTTGTTGAGCGGGTTGCCACAAGCCTTGCAACACGGTTTGGGCCCTGCATTGAACTCTCCGTGTCGGTCGGCCAGTCGGAGGGCCCAAGCCTTGCCTCCCAAAAGGCTGCGATCCACGCGCAGCGGCAGGCTCAGGCCGAGGCCTCCATTGCCAACTCCCCCATTGTGAAAGCCATTATCGAGCGGTTTGACGCCACCATTGTTCCAGGCTCTATTCGCTGGAAAGACCCCCACACCAACCCAGGAGAATCATCATGATGAAAGGTCAGATTGCCGGGCTCATGCGTCAGGCTCAGCAGATGCAGGACAAGATCAAAAAAGCCCAGGAGGCCCTTGGCAGTATCGAGGTTGAAGGCCAGGCAGGCTCCGGTCTTGTGAAGCTTGTCATGACGGGCAAGCACCAGGTGCGGTCTGTCAGCATCGATCCGTCGCTAATGTCATCGGACCCTGACGACCTCGAAACCCTGCAAGACCTGTTGGTCTCTGCGCTTAACGATGCGGTCGCTCAGGTGGAGAAAGTCTCCGAAGACCAGATGGCATCCGCAACGGCAGGCATGCCTTTGCCTCCGGGTTTTAAGCTTTAGGCCCTTTGCCCTTTTCGTGGCCGATGCCTATGAAGGGGCCTTCATGCCCCCTAGCCTTAGGGCGCTCACAGCTGCCCTAGCAAGGCTTCCGGGCATTGGCCCTAAAACAGCCCAGCGGCTTGCTCTTCACCTGCTTCAGCACGACCGTGAATCTGCTGCCGCCCTGGGCCACGCCCTTCAGCAGTCGCTTCAGGGCCTTCAGCCCTGCCAGCGTTGCAACAACTTTTCCGAGCAGCCCATCTGTTCGGCCTGTGAAGATCCGGGTCGGGACGGACGACTGCTCTGTGTGGTGGAGACGCCGGCTGACCTTCTTGTGATGGAGCAGACCCGAAGTTTTAGGGGCCGTTACTTTGTTTTAAAAGGAAGGCTCTCGCCACTTGATGGCATGGGCCCCAAGCAGATTGGGCTGCCGGAACTGCTTGAGCGAAGCCTTGACCCCGAGCTTGAAGAGCTCATCATTGCAACGAACTTCACCCCGGAGGGCGAGGCAACAGCCCATGCCATTGAGACGGTTTTAGCAGCCCAAGAACGCAGCCCCGCCCTGCGCATTACGCGCCTGGCCCGAGGCGTTCCTCTTGGAGGTGAGCTAGAGTACGTGGACCTGGGCACCATTGCTCAGGCCTTTCGAGACCGACGAGGTATGACATGACCACTGCCCTCTGGTGCCTTTTCGTCACCATGTTTCTTCCAATTGTCTGCGCTGGAATTTCGAAAGCCGGAGGCGAGCGTTATGACAACGCCCAGCCACGGCAGTGGCTTGCCCAGCAAGAGGGCTTTCGAGCCCGCGCGGTCGCGGCCCAGCAAAATACCTGGGAGGCACTTTTATTATTTGCCATTGCCGTCATCGTGGCGCACATGCTTTTAGGGCCCACAGACAGCGTGAACCAAATGGCGGTTGGCTTTGTTATTTCACGTCTGGTTTATATCTTGGCCTATGTGGCCAACTGGGCCATGGCACGAACCCTGGTCTGGCTGGTGGGCTTTTTTCTCACCATTGCAATTTTTGCAGCCGCCTCCTAGAGCAACCGACGCCGTCTTCTAAGGCAACGCAGCACCTTCTTGGGAGACCTCAGCCCTCCCGTATAATTCTAAAAATTCCAAGGAGTGTGTTTTGCAGGTCAGCCAACTTCTGGCCGCCAACATTGGTGCGTCCAGTTCATTTGTTTTCCCCCCAGCGGTTCTTGCCCTTGCCGATGGCACCGTCTTCCAGGGCATTTCTATCGGAGCCCAAGGCCAGACGGTCGGCGAGGTGGTTTTCAACACTGCCATGACAGGCTACCAAGAAATTCTTACCGACCCCAGTTATTGCCGTCAGATTGTCACCCTTACCTACCCGCACATTGGCAACACCGGCTGGAACGATGAGGACAACGAATCCAGCGGCGTTCACGCAGCAGGGTTGGTTGTGCGCGACCTTCCGCGCATGGCCTCTAATTTTCGTTCTCAACAGAGCCTCGATCAGGCCCTTAAGGCATCAGGCACCGTGGCCATTGCGGGTCTTGATACCCGTGCATTAACCCGCAGGCTTCGCGATCTCGGCGCCCAGGCGGGCGCCATTCTTACTGGGCCCGATGCCACGGCGGAAAAGGCCTTGCAGCTGGCACGATCGTTTGCTGGCCTTGTCGGCGCGGATCTTGCAAAAGAAGTAACAACCGCCAAGCCCTACCACTGGACCGAGTCGAGCTGGGAGCTTGGCGAGGGCTATCAGTCCAATTCAAGCACGGCGGGAAGTTCAGCTGCATCGGTATCGGCATCAGCCTCTGCCGCACAGGCAGCAGGCGCCTTTCATGTCGTTGCCTTCGACTTCGGTGTCAAGCGCAACATTCTTCGCTTACTTGCAGACCGAGGCGCGCGTATTACCGTGGTGCCCGCCCAGACCTCTTTTGAGCAGGCCATGGCGCTTAGGCCAGATGGGATCTTTTTATCGAACGGGCCCGGTGACCCCGAGCCCTGCGGCTATGCCATTGCGATGGCCCGTCAGGCCATCGAGACGAAGCTGCCCTTATTTGGTATTTGCCTGGGCCATCAGATCTTGGCCCTTGCCGCAGGGGCAAAGACCATGAAGATGAAGTTTGGTCATCATGGGGCCAATCATCCAGTGCAGTGCCTTGCAAGCAAGCGCGTCTTTATTACCTCGCAGAACCATGGTTTTGCCGTAGACCCGGAAAGCCTGCCCGCGCAGCTTCGTATTACGCATGTGTCTTTGTTTGATGGCTCTATTCAGGGTCTAGAGCACACAAGTGCACCCGCTTACTGCTTTCAAGGCCACCCCGAGGCAAGCCCAGGGCCTCACGACATCGTAGGTTTGTTCGACCGTTTCTTTTCGAGCATGAAGGCTCACACGGAAGGTCAACATGCCTAAGCGCACCGATATAAAAACCATACTAATTATTGGTGCCGGTCCAATTGTTATTGGCCAGGCCTGTGAGTTTGACTATTCAGGGGCTCAGGCCTGCAAAGCATTAAAGCAAGAGGGCTACAGGGTGGTGCTTGTCAACAGCAACCCGGCCACCATAATGACCGACCCCGAGACCGCCGATGTCACCTACATCGAGCCCATCACCTGGCCCATGGTTGCCCAAATTATTGAAAAAGAGCGCCCCGATGCCCTGCTGCCCACTATGGGTGGTCAGACTGCATTGAACTGCGCGCTTGACCTTTCCCGTGAGGGCGTTCTGGCCAAGTTCAATGTTGAGCTTATTGGCGCCCGGGAGGCAGCCATTGAAAAGGCCGAAGACCGTCAAAAATTCAAGCAGGCTATGACCTCCATTGGCCTTGCGTCCGCCCAGTCCGGTGTGGCCCACAGCATGGAAGAGGCCTGGGATGTCCAAGGCCGTATTGCCGAGCTTACTCAGTCAGCCGGCTTCCCGGTGGTCATTCGGCCCAGCTTCACGCTGGGTGGCACGGGCGGTGGCATTGCCTACAACGCCGAGGAGTTCGAGCAGATCTGTAAAGGTGGGCTTGAGGCCTCACCCACCCGCGAACTTCTTATTGAAGAGTCTCTTATTGGCTGGAAAGAGTTTGAGATGGAGGTTGTACGCGACAAGGCAGACAACTGCATTATTGTCTGCTCCATTGAAAACCTTGACCCTATGGGCATTCACACGGGCGACTCTATTACGGTTGCCCCGGCCCAGACCCTGACCGACAAAGAGTATCAACTGCTTCGTAATGCCTCGATTGCCATTCTTCGAGAAATTGGCGTCGACACGGGCGGGTCGAACGTGCAGTTTGCAATTAACCCGGCCAATGGCCGCATGATTGTTATCGAGATGAACCCAAGGGTCTCACGCTCCTCGGCCCTTGCCTCCAAGGCAACGGGCTTTCCTATTGCCAAGGTGGCGGCCAAGCTTGCCGTGGGCTACACCCTCGATGAGCTGCAAAACGAAATCACTGGCGGTGCGACACCGGCTTCCTTTGAGCCGAGCATCGATTACGTGGTCACCAAGGTGCCCAGGTTTGCCTTCGAAAAGTTCCCACTGGCCGATGCCCATCTCACCACCCAGATGAAGTCGGTGGGCGAGGTTATGGCCATTGGCCGCACATTCCAAGAATCCTTCCTAAAGGCCTTGCGAGGCCTCGAGGTGGGCGTGGATGGCATGAATGAAAAAACCACCGACCGAGAGCGTATTGAAGAAGAGCTTGGCGAGCCAGGCCCTGAACGTATCTGGTATGTGGGTGATGCCTTTGCCCAAGGCTTTACGGTGGAGGAGGTGCGCCAACTTACACACATCGATCCCTGGTTTTTGTATCAAATTGAGGAGATCGTTCAGATTGAACTGGCGCTTGAGAAAAAGACGCTTGCTGATCTTGATGAAGAGCTTCTTTTTGGACTCAAGCGCAAGGGCTTCTCTGACCGCAGGCTTGCCTACCTCCTGGACACCACCGAAACAGAAATTCGCAAACTGCGCCATGCCCTGAATGTTCGCCC
>JAURFZ010000119.1 GCA_030834045.1 Burkholderiales bacterium | reverse complement strand
CGAGGTTTTAAGAACAGATGGCAGAGTCTGCCAAGGATTTTCGCCTAAGCTCGAGGAGAACAAGGCACCCGATTCAGGGCTAACCATGAAAAAGCGCAAGTCGGGTCGAGGTCGAAGCATTGACCTTCTTATTGAATAACGTAAACGGTTAACTAGCGTGCGGGTACCGTTGCTTGCCTTCCCGTGGGCCCAATAACGGCTAAATGCTCATTACTTGGGCCATCAAAGAATCGAAGCTCTTGCACAGTGTGAAGGTAGTGATTCACAACGAAGTGAGCTTTGGGACCACCTGGGCAAAGATCTGAGGCCAAGAAGCGCAACTCGTGCATGCCTGCTGGAAGAAACATGGTGGTATGAATAAGTGCTACGGATTCCGGACCTTTGGTAGCCAAAAGGGTCTCTGGGCCCGAAATGGTAAAGGTAAGACCCTGAACGGGAAGGCATCGCGGGCCTTGGGCATCGGAGCCAAGCAGGTTTTGCATCGAGCCACCCTCGGCAGCATTGGCCGCTGGTGCTTGCTGGGCAAAGGCCTTCACGCCCCAAATACCCATCAAAATAAGGCCAAAACAAACAAGGGTTTTACGCAAAAGAGATTCGCCGGACTGTCGTTTCATTATGAGTCTTCTTTGCTTTCTGGAACTTTGTGAACTGCATTCACCTTGGAAACCATCTCTCCTGCTTTAATATCGGTTTATGACCTCTTCTCTAAAGTCCTCTGTTCTGAATTCATTGCCCACCGCACAGGCTGCGGTGCGTAACGGTTTGCTTGCTTTACTGTTCTCTTTATTCGGTATGGCGGTGCAGGCTCAGTCGGCTGCAACAGGTGCATCGGGCCCAGGCAGTCCAGGCGGCGCCAGAAGCTTTAGTGAGCAGCTTCAGTCGGGCTTAAACGCGCTCGATCGTAAGCACTATGCCACAGCCCTGCGTTCTTGGCGTGAACTGGCAAACCAGGGCGATGCCCGTGCTATGAACAATGTGGGCCTTATGTACGAGCGCGGATTAGGCGTTACCCAAAGCTACGTGGAGGCCATGACCTTATACCGCAAGGCCGCCGATGCCGGTCTGCCTGAGGCCCAGTACAACCTGGGCACGCTTTACCACAACGGCTATGGCGTGGAAGTAAACAACAGCCAAGCGGTTTTTTGGTTTCGAAAGGCGGCGGCTCAACGGCTGCCCGAGGCCCATTACATGATGGGCCTTCACCTTTGGGAGGGCAAGGGTATTCGCCGCGACCCCCTTGCAGCCCTTGCCGAGTTTTTAAAAGGCGCGCGCGCGGGTAATGTGAATAGCCAGTTCATGGCGGGCTATCTGTTTTTATCGGAAGAGCCCACGGGTAAGCCCAATGCCGTTGCCGGCTACACCTGGATTGAGGTTTCTCGGCTCAATGGATACCAGGGCGCTATTGATGTCACCTCCTTTCTTGACTACCGATTAAAAGAGGCCGAGGTGGAACTGGGCAAGGCCATGGCTAGGCGCTGTCTTTCAAGCAAGTACGGCGACTGCCCCAAGCTCTAGTTTTTGCTGGGCGGCCACTAGCCCTCCACCCCTCTACCCCTTGAGGAAGTCAGCGGCCTACGCTCGCCGCTGTTGGATTTTCCCGTCGGAAAAACGTCGCCGCTTTTGGCATAGCCGTTGCTCTAATCCTCGCAGACCTATTCCTATAAGGAGTTGTGCTGTGAGAACCGACGGCAGTTTGAGTACCCATGAATGCAAGGCCCTCTGGCTGGATCCGTTTCAGCCAGCCGGCGAGCGTGAGCGGACCTGCCTGGCAGAGGCCGGTCTTACCCTATTGGTGGTTCGTACCCTTGATGACCTGCGACAGGCACTGAAGTCAGCCCAGGTGGTTGTTGTGCGACTTCGCGATGATGCAAGCCTGCTGGTGGAAGTGCAGCGCCTAATTCAGACCTTCAAGCCCAGCATCCCTGTTATTTGCAGAACCAACCGTGAGGCTTTTGACCTTGGAATTGAGGCCATGCAGGCCGGTGCCTGCCATGTGCTGACACACGACGATTATTCCAAGGAGTCGTGGAAGCTTACACGGGCTTACGTGGCCAAGGCACAGCCCTCCGCGGCTGTTGCGGCATCTGAAAGCGAGGCCGATGCGGCCGCGAACCAAACCGAGATGCAAAAACCGTCTTCTTTAAGTTCGTCGACCTGCAAGGTGGCAAGCACTGGGTTAAACGATCTCGCTGCAAGCAGTCAGTCGCCTTCACGGACATTTGTATTTGTCGACCCAAATAGCCAGAAGCTTTTGGCCCTTGCCCAGCGTGTTGGGGCCGCCGAGGTCACCACGCTTATTACAGGGCCAACGGGCTCGGGCAAAGAGGTGCTTGCAACCGTTGTGCATGAATCCTCGCCCCGATGCAAAGGACCCTTCGTGAGCCTTAACTGTGGAGCCATCCCAGAGCATCTTATGGAGGACATGCTTTTTGGTCATGAGAAGGGCGCCTACACCGGCGCGATTCGCGACCACAAGGGTGTCTTTGAACAGGCCCAGGGCGGCACGGTTTTTCTTGATGAAATTGGTGAGCTGCCCTTAAACCTTCAGTCGAAATTACTGCGTGTTCTGCAAGAGCGACAGGTTACGCGGCTTGGGGGCAGTCAGACGATCGGTCTTGATTTTCGTCTAGTCGCTGCCACCAACAAAGACCTTAAAGAAGCCATTCAAGATCGAAGCTTTCGTGAAGATCTGTACTTCCGTATTAGCACCTTTCGTCTTGCCATACCAAGGCTTAGCCAGAGGCCCGACGACATCCTGCCTTTGGTGGCGCAAATGCTTGTTCGCTACTGCCGTGACCAAGAGGTTAAAAGCCTGGCATGGGCTGCACAGCAGGCCTTGCTTGCCTATTCCTGGCCAGGCAATGTTCGCGAACTTGAGAATGTGATTCAGCGGGCTCTGGTCTTTTGCCCAGGCGATGAAATTGACGCAAGCCATTTGGTCTTTGATGAGACGGAGGCCATTGGCATGTCCTGCTGGGCACAAGGCCATGGCATGGCCAGCATTGAAATGGGTGCCGAGGGCCGCTCCACGATGGGGCAGGACTCGCTCTCTTCATCCCATGCGAGCGACCGGTTGCGAGCATCGGCCGGAGGTCTCGAGGCCACAGGCCAATCGATGCATTCGGAGTTTATTGGCCCCCCAACGCGCGAAGCCTTCATGGCCTTGCAAGAGGCGAGTCTTTCAACCTCTGGCGTTAATGCCTCTGAATTGGCGACGGATTCGCAGCCTTTCGAATTTGTGGGCCCGATGCTTCCCGAAACGATTCCATCTTCTGGATTTCAGGCATCGCACGCACCCATTCGTCTTCCCGATCTTGTCAAGACCAACGAGCGCCAGGTGATTCTGGCCGCACTTGAGTCGGCCCCCACCAAGGCAGAGGCTGCACGCAGGCTAGGCATTAGCCCGCGTACCCTTCGCTACAAAATGGCGCAGCTGCGCATGGCAGGTGCCGCATGAGCGTGCTGCCCACCAACTTAAGCTCTGCGGGTGTGGCCAATGTCATGACCCAAATTCGTAACTACCAGGCCAATATTCAGGCGAAGTCCATTACGCCGCCTGCCATGCCGACACCCATGACGCCTGTGCAGAGTCAGGTCTTTACCCTTCCCACGGGCCCGGCCATTGGCGAATTTAGTAAGCCCGTTGGCCCAGTAACGCCACCCGTTCTTCAAAAGCTTCAGACCAACGACCTGCAGCGTGCGGTGGACAACCCCACATTCAGCGAACTGGTTGGTGATTCATTTCAGCAGGTTAATAGCCTGCAAAAGCTCTCGCAGGCTCAGCGTGCTGCCTACGAGAAGGGCGAGGACATTCCTTTAACCGATGTGGTCTTGGGTATGCAGAAGTCGTCGCTTGCCTTTGAGGCCACGCTGCAAATTCGTAACAAGGTTTTAAAGGCTTACGAAGACATTCTGAACATGCCGGTCTAGATCGAAGCCCTTTAACGAACGCAATGAATCAGAACCTAACCAACCCACTCTGCCTCGCAACAACGAACCACTGACTTCACCTTAAGCAAGAGAGACCATCATGGCTTCAGACAATCCAGCAATGCCCGCCCCACTGCCCATGGTCCCTATGGCTGGCTCGGGCTCGCCCTCGGGCGCTCAGCAAGACTCCCAGGCCGCAGGCGGTAACCTTGGTACGGCGGCGCAAAACACTGCAACCCAGGCGGGTGCTGCGGCCTCGCAGGCGGCTACGGCAGCAGGCTCAACCCTTCGGCGTGGAGCCGAGATTGCAGGCCCCTTGTTGCAGAACCTGAACCTGCCTGTTTTTTTACGTGACGGCCTTTCGAACCCGCTGGTTAAAAAAGCCGTTCCGGCCTTGTTGGTTATCTTCGTTCTGGTGGCCTTTGTTGGGCTTTTTAACCTTATGGGTAAGCCCGTGGAATACAAGGCGCTTATGCCTGGCATTTCAGAGTCCGACAAACAAGAGGCTTTTGATGCGCTGAAGATGGCCTCGTTTGACCCCAAAATCGACACGGCCACAGGCAGCATTACCGTGCCTGACAACAAGTTTCACGAGGCCCGTATTTATCTCGCCTCTAAAGGCATTCCCAAGGCGCCCGTGCCTATGGGTATTGATTCTTTAAACGAGCAAAGCGCCATGACCACCAGCCAGTTCATGGAGCAGGTGCGTTATATCAAGGCCATGGAGAACGAGCTAGCGCGAAGCATTACCGAGATTGGAAGTATTCAGAGTGCGCGGGTGCATCTGGCACTTCCCAAACAGAGTGTCTTTGTGCGCGATAGGGCCGAGCCCAAGGCCTCGGTGGTGGTAAGCCCGCAGCATGGGCGCATTGTGACGGCGGCTCAGGTGGACGCCATTATTCATTTGGTGTCATCCAGCATTCCCTATTTGGCGGCTCAGAACGTTTCGGTGGTGGACAACATTGGA
>JAURFZ010000118.1 GCA_030834045.1 Burkholderiales bacterium | reverse complement strand
CCCAGAAGCCGCCCAGCGATCTGCATCTCAGGCTCGGTAAACCAGCGTTTTGCGGGAAGATTCTGGCCACGGTGACAGGTGTAGCAGGTGACACCCGTCTGACCCACGTGCGACTGCCAACGGTCATTGATGGTCTGGGTCATTTGCGTCATACGTCTTGCCACCAGCTTGGTGTAGAGGCCATCATCGGCAAAGTTTTGAACGTTATGGCAGTAGGCGCAGCCCTGTTCCGGCGAGACCCAGGCAGTCATGGCCACCATCAGGCGGTTGAACTGCGCCACCGAGAGATCGCCCAAGACCTGTACATTCTGGTAGACCTGACTTGCCTTGGGTCCACCTTCCTCAGCGGGCTCAAGCGCGGCAGGCGCCTGATTGGCCGCCAGTTTCACCGACTCGATGCGTGGGTTAACAACCTGCTCCATGCCCGTGCCGCGGTAGCCACCCTGGTTAACGTCGACAGGTAGGCGCTCACATCCCATTAAACCTATGCTCATAGCCATGCCGATAACAAGCCCACGCCATCCCAGTAAGCCTGGCTTCCTAGAAGCCGACACGGGAGTTGGCCTCAGCCGCATACCCTCTTCTATGGGTACTGCGTGAGACTCCTGTCGAGGATATGTAGTCATCAAACGCTCCTATCGTCAATTACTTCGCTAGCTGTGGGTCGACCAACGCTGGGTCAACAACAGGGCCCCAAACAGCGGGGTAGGCAGGAGCAACACCATGCTTTACCGCCCACAGGTACCAGTTGTCCACCACGGTGCCCGTTAGCAGAATACCAATACCCCCGGTTATGCAGGTGAGTACGGCAAACCACCAGGCCCAGCGGTGTATGGACTCCATTGTGGCGTTAAAGCCCATGGTCCAGCGCCAGAAAAGTGCAGCACGCTCGGAGGCCGTTCCGCGATCGACAATTTGCTCGATTTCGCGTTCACCGCCAAAGCGACTCACAGCCAGAATGGTGGCGCCGTGCATGGCAAAAAGCAAGACCGATCCATACAAAAAGACAATAGAGAGCATGTGGAAAGGGTTGTAGAACAGGTTGCCGTAGCGCAACGAGAAGGCTGACGTCCAGTCAAGGTGCGAGAAGATGCCAAAAGGCACAGCCTCGCCCCAGCTGCCCATGAGCACGGGGCGAAAGAAACCCAGAACCAGGTAAAGCCAGATGGCAGCGGCAAAAGCAAAGGCTACGTGGGTTCCCATTTTCAGCTGCACCGCACGGCGATACATGCGTAGCCACCACAGCAGAATCGACAGAGTAATAAAGAAGCCCGAGAACAGCCACCAACCACCCTCATTTAGAGGCGGTATTCGCAGCCCATAGGCAGGTGGCGGTGGGTCAACCGACAGCCAGAAGAGCTGGCGAACAAACTCAATGGGGCTGTAGTTCACCTGAACCAGGTAATTCCAGCCAATGGCCGTGAACCCAACAAGGAAGGCAAAGGCCGAGGCAATGCCCAAAAAACCAAGGTAAATTGGACCAATCTGGGCATTGCCGAGACGGCCCAGGATGTGGAAATGACTGGGCTTGCCCACCCGTTCGGCGGTGTCACGGGGGCGATCGAGCGGAATGCCCTGCTCGAGCGGACCAATGACCTGCACCTGGGTAAAGAGGTTTTGATATTCAGCCATCGATGTTCTCCTTATTCTTTATGCGTATGGCTTATACGTTAGGACCAAATGGGAAGGCGTAACCACCAGCCCCACCACTCAGGCCAGCCACGCGTCCAGAAGGGTCCACTAATAACAATGCAGACGGCACTAAAAAATCCCGCGGCGAGGGCCAGGAAAAGACCGAGCCGGTGAATACCCAAGGTGCCAATGGAGTACCCGATAGAGTCGCGGAAAAACGTGTCTTCATGCTCGGGGGCCTTCACCAGTTCGCCCTTAGGGGGATTCGTGGAGGACAGAATGAGCGCACCGTGCAGCGCCAGAGCGAGCGTGGTTGTAAAGAACAGGGTCACCGCGATCATGTGGGCCGGGTTGTAATGAAAATGCAGGAACTGGTAGCCCACGTTTGAGACCCAGTCGAGGTGGCTCAAGATGCCATAGGGGAAACCGTGACCCCAGGCGCCGAGCAACAGCGGGCGAAACACCACCAAGGTCACATAGGCAAAGATGGCAAAACTAAAGGCCACGGGCACGTGATAACCAATGCCCAGCTTTCGACAAATTTCAACCTCACGCAAGGCCCATGACCCAAAGGCGCCAATGGCACAGACCGTAATGACCTGCCAGAGCCCACCCTCACGCAATGGCGCAAGCCCAAGGCCGTATTTCAGGTCTGGCGGCGCAATACTAATTTGCCAAAGGTTCCAGGTTGGCCCCTGCGAGGCGCCCCAGAGAATTAAGGCCGTACCCAAGAAGGCAAAGAAGATTGTTGTGACTCCGAAGAACCCAACATAGAAGGGGCCGATCCAGAAATCGAATAAGTCGCCCCCGAGCAGGGTTCCACCGCGAACCCGGTATTTTCGTTCAAAACTCAGCATGGCCATTTTCAGCGCCCTCCAAGAAAAATGGGCAGGCAACCAAAGGACAGGCCTAAGGCCGTGTGTCCGATGACTGCCTGCGTCGTCATGTCGACTTCAACTACTTCGGCATCGACGAATTCTGAATCGAAGCCTTGTACTCGACCTGACTCATACCGTCCATCCAGTTGAACCGAACAGTGCTTAGCAGAATGAGATGAATCATTGCTGCTAGTCCGAACAGAAACACGCCTTGTACCACCATGGCACGCAGCGGATCGTAGAGTTTCCATACTCGCCACATATCGTGACCTCCTCGATTAAGTTAAATGGGACATCAGGGTGTAGACAGCTGCCCTTACGCCGCCAAACAAAGTCCTACCTTGCTCTGCTCCCGGGAGCCAGGAACGCCAGCGCAGCATGAGCAGCTGTGCAACCAGGGCCACCGCCAGAAAAACAACATAAAGAACAGCAAAGATGCCAATGAAAGCCACCGAGTCGCTGCGCATCGTCTGACGGACACTTGTTGAGTGAGCCATATCTGCCATAACGGTTCCTCCTTCCGGAACTCAAAGATTTAGTAGAACCAGGGACGCCAGGCCCAGACGAGGATGTGGGCAATGACAGCAATTGCTGCAAAACCCACTAAGCCCTGCATGTAATACGTGTGAAACTCTTGGGCTTCTTCGTCGGTGAGACCGGAGATACTTGTGTTATTGCTCATGGGAGGTTCTCCTTAGAGTTGACCTTTCGGCCAAATCCACGCCGGGCCCGCGTGGAAGGGGCAGCCGCGGCACCATGCCACGACGTTCGGGAGGGAGCAGTTGACCGACCGATGCATTGCATAGGTTCATGCCACCACCCCCGTGTTCAGAAAGTCTTGTGCAGCCTCAAGCTGCTCGACCGTAACTAGGTTGTCGCCCGCCTCGCGGGCCTGCCGTTCAGCGCGATCCCGCAGCCGCTTGGCCACTGAAATTTGAATAAGCACCGGATGCGCAGCCACCCTTTCTTCAAGGCGTTGCTGGGCATCGGCCGTCCATGGAAGGCTGCGGGCCATCTGCGACTCGGGCATGCTTCGCGCGCCCAATGGCGTTGCAAGGCCCTTATCCATCTCTGTGCCCAAAGGCAGAATATGAAAGAGCGCATCAAAAAGGCCGTTACAGACTTCTTGAAGAAGATAGACCGCCCCGGCATAGCCCATAAAGGGCGTTCCGGTATGGCGTCGAATAATGGCGCCCGGGAACGAGGCCGGAATGAAGCTTGCACGGCTTGCCCGTTCAGCAAGGTACATGCGCTCGTTGTAGCTTCCAAACATAATTAAAGGCGCCTTCTTGGCACAGAACTCGCGCACTTGATCGTTTGCTGTTTTTTCACCTGCGCGACGGGCCACCGCAAACTGGCAAGGCAGGCCAAGCTCATCTTGCAGGTAATGGCGTATGCCACGGGTGTAGGTTTCGTTGGCCACCACGGCAAAGCTTGCCGTGCCAAAAAAGTCTTGCGTAACCGAACGCCAGAGATCCCAGATGGGCTTAATGGTGGAATGCTTTTCTTTTTCAATGAAGGGCTCGGGGTCAAGACCAAGCAGTTCACCAAGCTGTCGCAGAAAGGCTGTGGTGCTGTGAAGCCCAATGGGGGCCTGCAGGTAAGGCCGCTCGAGGGCCTCACAGAGCATGCGGCCATATTCGCGGTACATGCAGATATTGGCCTCGGCCTCAGCAAGTCGAGGCACATCCATTAAATGGCTTCCCAAGGGAAAGACCATCCCCACCTCGGCGCCGATGCCTTCAATAAGACGAATCATTTCGGCCAGGTCGCTTGGCAGGTTAAACATGCCGTAGGCCGGCCCAATAATATTCACCTTGGGCTTTACACCCTCGGCTCGCGCCTTTACGGCTGGAACCTTCTTCATACCGTACTCGGTCCAAAGCCACATGAGCGCGCGGTTAGCCGCCTGCCATTGGTCTTCATCGATGGTACGTGGAAGAAACCGGGCAATGTTCATGCCCTCTGGCGTCACACCGCCACCAATCATTTCGGCGATCGATCCGGTTACCACCACCGCTGGAAGGTCGGGGTCGAGCACGGCATGTGCCCGCTTCATTGCGCCTTCGGTTCCTTCACGACCAAGCTGCTCTTCGGCAAGGCCTGTGACCACAATGGGCAGTTCATGCGGAGGCAGTGCATCGGTGTAATGCAGAACCGATGTCACGGGCAGGTTTTCGCAGCCTACCGGGCCATCAATAACCACCTGAAGGCCTTTGATGGCTGTAAACACATAGACGGCACCCCAATAGCCGCCTGCGCGATCGTGATCGAGAACCATCATGTTCCTATGGCCTCCTTCTCGCGGCGGGCCGCCCTTTTTTCTTGCTGGCGACGCACGATGGCCTTGAACTCGGGCCGAGCCTGTGGTGTGTCGCGCCAGATGCCCGC
>JAURFZ010000117.1 GCA_030834045.1 Burkholderiales bacterium | reverse complement strand
GGCGAAAGGGGGACGCCTGCTGCTTGAAATGGGTCACGAGCTTTCAGCCTTCAACCGCCTTATTGATGCGGACTTTAGGCAACTACCAGTGACCTGGCTTGAGACAGAGTTGGGCGAGCAGGCTGTCGTAAGCCTTGGATATCCTGGCTGAATAACCCGGGCGCCTTCAGAGCCCGCGGGACAAACGCTATTGCAGTGTGCCCTTTGCCCGCACGGCTTGTGGCAATGGAATGAGGTCGATGCCCTCATCGAGTAGGGCTTTGGCCTCCTGAACTGTGGCCTCACCAATAATGGAGCGCTCTGGAACTTCTTGGTAATGCATACGACGGGCCTCTTCAGGAAAGTCTTTGCCAACATAATCGGACTGCTCGATAAGGCTACGCGCCATTTCAATAATTTTCTCGCGAACAAGGGCCTGCAATTGGTTATTGCCTAACGCAGGGGCATGAGAAGGAGCAACAGCCTGCTTGGGCGGGGCAGCCGCATTGGAAATAACATAGGAGGCCGTAGGAATGCGGTGCGCAAGTGTGGAACACAAAGGGCATTCAAGCAGTCCCTGGCTGTGCTGATCGTCACAGGCCTGGGCGGAGGCAAACCAGCCCTCAAAGGTGTGACCTTGCTTACACTGTAGGTTGAATATCTTCATTTTTTTCAATTTAATGACACCTACCATTGTAAGCGCGGAATTCCTTCTCGATGCCGTACCCAAGTCGCTGGAGCCCCTGGACGGTCAGAGGCCAATAATCGTCGACGTGCGTTCCCCTGGCGAGTTCGCCACCGATCATGTTCCAAGTGCCATCAACCTGCCTGTACTCGATGATGAGCAACGGCAGTGCATCGGAACACTCTACGCGCAGGACCGTTTCGAGGCGAAGAAACTGGGAGCTGCGATGGTCTCCAAGAACATCGCCATGCATCTCGAAGGCCCGATTCGCTCATGGAAAAAATCAGATCACGTGCTTGTCTACTGTTGGCGAGGTGGGCAACGCAGCCAGTCATTAGGTCACGTACTCGCTCAGGTAGGACTGACCGTTCAGATTCTCGACGGTGGCTACCGCGCCTATCGAAGCGCCCTCATCAAGGGGCTTGCCGACCTTGTTGCTCCGTTTCGATGGCGCGTGGTCTGCGGTATGACAGGCTGCGGTAAGACAAGGCTTCTAAAAGCCCTTGCGAGGCAAGGTCGGCAGGTGCTCGACCTCGAGGCCATCGCGCGTCACAGAGGCTCACTTCTTGGGCTTGGACCCGGCGAAGAGCAGCCTAGCCAAAAGCTCTTTGAGTCAAACCTATGGTATGCGCTGCACTGTCTTAACCCAGAGCGCCCTGTCTATGTTGAGTCAGAAAGCCGCAAGATTGGTCAGGTGCAGGTACCCGAAGCCTTAATTACGGCAATGCGTGCAAGCGAATGCCTTGAGCTACGAGCAACCGACGATTCTCGCGTAAGACTTCTTATTGAAGAGTACGCCCACTTCCTAGAGGACCCCCAGGCCCTGAACACGCAGCTCAAAAAACTTGTGTCGCACCATGGGCACGAGCGTGTTCAAGAATGGCTGGATAAAGTGGAGGCGGAGCAGTGGGAGGCTTTTGTGCAGTCCATACTAACCGAGCACTACGACCCGAGCTACACAAGCTCCATTCATAGAAACTTCCCGGGTATTTTAGAGGCTACACCGCTGGTGCTTCCCGGTATTCGCCTGCAGGACTACGAGTCTCTTGCCGCAAGCCTTTCGGGATGACGCTTCACATCAAGCACTTTCTCCTGATGACGAATCCAGGATGAAAAGGACTCTTGCGCCTCAAGACGTTCAAGACTTGAGAAAACCGGGCCAACGCGCCCGCGAACATCGGAGTCTGACTCTGCAGGAAGCTTAGACTCGACCCAGACCGCCACAAGACTTCCAAAGCTTGGACCAATCTCGATGACCCGTGGCTCTTTCATCAAAAAATCGGATGCAAACAGCTGCACGCCCAGGTCACGAAGGCCGGCAGGTCCTGCCTTGCCAAGAACGGGCTGAAGAACTGTCAAAGAGGCGCGACTCACCCAGAACTCGCGAGCATCTGAGGGCTTCTGAGCAGGTGAGGTTTTATTGGCATCGGCCCATTGTTGAGCCGCCTGACCTGCCAACTCGGACGCCTTCCTGGCCTGAAGGTCGGACTTGATCTTGCCTGAGACTGCAGACAGGGGTAGAGGCTTTGAAGGCTCGTGGGCAAGGATTCGAGCACTCACGAACAAGCCCGGTCGTACCTCGACGGATTCAGTGTTGCGACGCTCAACAAGCACGTCGTTGGAAAACAAGGCTGCCCGAAGAGCCTGGTGGTTCAGCACAAGCTGGTCGTCCTGCGACAGGCCTGTTACAGCGAAGGGTTCGTTGCGAACGAGGCCTTTAAAACTGGAGATGCCAAGCCCCAAGGCTTCTGCTGCTGGCTTTAGAGAGTCGCTTTGTTCATAGATGAGGTTACTAAACTTCTCAACAAGGTCGGCGGATGATGGATCCTTGAGCATTATCATCTCAATATCGACCCGCTCACTGGTCTGAAACTCGGAGGAACGGGCCTGATAGGCAGTCTCAATGTCCTGCTGACTTGGCAGAGCCTGCGCGAAAAACGATTCGGAGGGAAAGCTCACGAGCCAGATTCGACGCGACTCGGACTCGGACCGGCTAAGCCTTCGCGCAAGCACCCGGGAGCCAAACTGCGACTCTGCAATCGCCCGGGGAAGTCTTTCAGCCATCAGGTCACTGCGAAGATCGACCTCAAACTGCTGCGTCGTGAGGCCCCTTGCCTCGAGAAACTTCTTGGCATGCTCAAAGTTGTAGCGGCCATCGACTTGGAACTGAGGCACCTCGGAAATCAGCGCAGAAAGCTGCTGATCGGGTATGAAGACCCGCGAACGCAGCGCTGAGGCAAGGGCAACCTCACGTTGGATAAGCTCATCGAGGGTTTGCACCTTGCTTGCAGGCGTATCGAATGCGGAAACAGGAACCTGGCCGTTAAATTGAGCCGACATGGCATCGAGCGACCGTTGATGGGCTTGTTGCCACTGCTGCTGGGTAATGGGGCGGCCGTCGACCTCTGCAAGCCCGTTCGAGGACGCCTGCGGATTTACCATATCCCAGGCTCCCACAATAACGAAGGAAGGAACAATAAACAGCAGCAGGATGGCCTGAAGCAGCCGGCGGTTACGTCGAAAGGCGTCTAGCATATGGACTTATTGGCGGAGCGGACGGGACTCGAACCCGCGACCCCCGGCGTGACAGGCCGGTATTCTAACCAACTGAACTACCGCTCCGAATTAATGAAGAGTCAGAGTATACAGCAGCGAAAAACAGGTTTTTTAAGGGTGTCTTTAAGAACTGCAGTGGTGGGTGCTGAGAGGCTCGAACTCCCGACCTACGCCTTGTAAGGGCGCCGCTCTACCAACTGAGCTAAGCACCCACGGCAATTCTTACTAGTTAAGTGCGTCTTTAAAGGCTTTACCCGGACGAAACTTTGGTAGCTTCGCCGACTTGATTTTGATTGTCTCGCCTGTTCGAGGGTTGCGGCCCGAACGGGCTGCGCGTTTGGTGACCGCAAAAGTTCCAAAGCCTACCAGCGTCACCGAGGCTCCCTTCTTCAAATTGGTTCGAACCCCCATCATAAAGGCTTCAAGAGCACGTCCCGCAGCCGCCTTTGAAATATCCGCATGCTTGGCCATATGTTCGATCATGTCGGTCTTGTTCATAGCATCGTGTCCTTATTTTTTTACCAGCAAAGATGGAAGTCAGAAGCCAAGTGACTTGACCGCGAAGAATGGATTAAACGCCAAACGATTTCAAAAGGTCAAGTCTGCAGAGCACGAATTCCCTATGATTTTCCCTAGTGTGTCGTGGCGTCTGTGCCTGGTACGGGCGTGATTTCTACGGCACTCTTCGTAGCGGTTGCAGCCGCCGCTGCCGCGAGCTCCGGCACATCGTCAAGAGGCTTGGGAACAGCCGCTAAAGCAAGCTCAAGCACCTTATCAATCCAACGAACAGGAATGATTTCAAGCGAGTTTTTCACGTTGGCTGGAATCTCAGCAAGGTCACGGACATTCTGCTCAGGAATGAGAACCTTTTTAATACCGCCCCGGTGGGCTGCAAGGAGCTTTTCTTTGAGCCCACCAATCTGCAAAACCTCGCCTCGAAGCGTGATCTCGCCGGTCATGGCCACATCGGCCCTTACGGGAATGCCTGTTAGAACAGAAACCAGTGCCGTGGTGATGGCAATACCAGCGCTCGGACCATCCTTGGGTGTTGCACCTTCGGGTGCATGAATATGCAGGTCACGCTTCTCAAAGACGTCCTCGGAAATTCCAAGACGACGGGCGCGGCTGCGAACCACCGAGCGCGCGGCCTCAACCGACTCCTTCATAACATCGCCAAGAGATCCGGTGCGAATGATGTTGCCCTTGCCGGGCATGACAGCAGCCTCAATGGTCAGCAATTCGCCACCCACCTCGGTCCATGCAAGGCCCGTCACCTCCCCTACCTGATCTTCCTTCTCGGCCACACCGAAGGTGTAACGCTTCACGCCTAGGTACTCTTCGATGTTTTCCCCAGCAACCTTAAAAGGGAGGGAATCGGCAGCCTGTGCCTTCAGACCCAGCACCCGGCGGGTAACCTTGCGGCAGATTTTCGAGAGCTCTCGCTCAAGACCGCGCACGCCAGCCTCTCGGGTATAGGACCGGATGATTTCGCGAATAGCGTCTTCGGCAACCTCAACTTCACCCTCTTTAAGGCCCGTGTGCTTAATCTGCTTGGGCAGAAGGTAGCGCTGTGCAATGCTTACTTTCTCGTCCTCGGTGTAGCCCGAAAGACGAATAACTTCCATACGATCAAGAAGCGCGGGCGGAATGTTCATGGAATTCGCAGTGGCGACAAACATAACGTCCGACAGGTCGTACTCCACCTC
>JAURFZ010000116.1 GCA_030834045.1 Burkholderiales bacterium | reverse complement strand
GCCCAAGGCAAGCCATTTCGGGCCGTCTCTTTTAAAATTCACCTGGGCCCGCCCCTCGGAGCCCGATCCTTCTAGCGCAAGAATGACGCCATCGCCAAAGCGAGAATGGCGAACCGCCTGGCCCACATAAAAACCGCTGTCATGGGTCTGTCCGGCAATGGCAGGCTTTTGAAAACTGGGGCTTGCCGACCCACGATCGCCCATGCCCTGGCGTACCCACCGACCTGCGGGTGCGGCCTCGGCTAAAACCCCTGAGGAGCCCGCCCCTGACCACCGGTTGTCCACTCGGGGTGTAAGCCAGCGCAGGGTCTCTTGCGGCAATTCTTCAAGAAACCGACTGCGCAGGTTGTAACGGGTCTGGCCATGAAGCATGCGAGTCTGGGCCATGGAGATGTAGAGCCTTTGACGGGCGCGGGTGATGGCCACGTACATAAGTCTGCGTTCTTCACTTAGACCGTCGGGCTCGGAAATACTGTTTTCATGAGGGAAGAGGCCCTCTTCAAGACCCGTTAAAAAAACCGCGTAAAACTCAAGGCCCTTGGCGGAGTGTATGGTCATCAGCTGGACTGCATCCTGGCCCTCAGCGGCCTGGTTATCGCCTGCCTCAAGCGAGGCATGGCTTAGGAACATCGACAAAGGGCTGCCTATCAGGCCCGTGTCATCGTCATTTGCGCCGGAGACACCAAGGTTGGCGGGCGCCTCAGGACTAAACCGCTCTTCGGCCAGAAACGCCGCGGCCGCATTCACAAGCTCCTGAAGGTTCTCAATGCGCTCACGGCCCTCTTTCTCTGTTTCGTAATGACGAATAAGCCCCGAGCGATCGAGCATGGCCGCCACCATCTCTTTGAGTGCAAGACCCTGAGTCTCAAAACGCAGTGACTCAATCACTGAGACAAAGGTGCGCACCGCACCCCCCGCCTTGCCCTCAAGGTACTCCGCGGCGGCATAAAGGCTTATGCCACGTTGGCGCGCCTGGTCTTGCAGTTGCTCGATGGACCTTGCTCCAATGCCCCGGGTTGGAAAGTTCACCACCCTAAGAAAAGCCGTGTCCTCGTGCGGATTCTCCATAAGCCGCAGATAGGCCAGGGCATGCTTGACCTCGGCCCGTTCGAAAAACCGTAAACCGCCAAAAACACGGTAGGCAATGCCCGCGTTAAAAAGCGCCTGCTCAATCACCCGTGACTGGGCATTGCTTCGATAAAGGATGGCGACCTCGCTGCGGGCCCGGCCCTCGGCAACGAGGTTTCGAATCTCATCGACCAGCCAGTAGGCCTCAAGCATGTCACTGGCTGCCTCCATGACGCGTATGGGCTCGCCCGAGCCCGCCTCGGTCCAGAGGTTTTTGCCAAGCCTACCGGTGTTATTCGCAATAAGCGCATTCGCGGCATCAAGAATATGGCCGCAAGAACGGTAGTTCTGCTCGAGCTTAATCTCGTGGGCCACTGCAAACTCGCGCTTGTATCGATGCATATTCTGCACGTCAGCGCCTCGAAAGGCGTAGATGCTTTGATCGTCGTCCCCAACGGCGAAGACACCGGTGGCAGGCGAACTCAACAGTTTGAGCCATTCGTACTGCAAGGGGTTCGTGTCTTGAAACTCATCCACCAGCACATGACCAAACCGTTGCTGGTAATGACCTCGCAGGGCGTCCGATCGTTTAAGCAGCTCCACCGAACGCAGCAACAACTCTCCGAAATCCACCACGCCCTCACGCTGACATTGATCGTCATAGGCCTGATAGATCTCAACAAACTTACGGTTATAGCCATCGGCGTCGTCCACCTGCTCCGGTCGCAGGCCCTGCTCTTTGGCGTTATTGATAAAGGACTGAACCTGCCGAGGGGGAAACTTCTGATCATCGACATTCATGGCCTTTAAGAGCCGCTTGATGGCCGAAAGCTGGTCTTGGCTGTCAAGAATCTGAAAGGTGGAAGGTAGGGCCGCATCACGGTGATGCGCTCTTAACAGCCGGTTACACAGCCCGTGAAAGGTACCCACCCACATGCCCTTCAGATTCACAGTCAGCATGCCGCCAAGCCTGGCAAGCATCTCGCGGGCGGCCTTATTCGTAAACGTAACAGCAAGCACGCCATAAGGACTTACCTGACCGGTGGCAATAAGCCAGGCAATTCGGGTGGTCAGAACCCGCGTCTTGCCACTTCCAGCCCCTGCCAGAATGAGGGCGGGCTCGGCGGGAAGGGTAACGGCCTGGTGCTGCGGAGGGTTGAGCCCTCGAAGCAAGGGCGAGTCGGTAAGCTGTTGCATTAAGGGGATTGTAGGCGAGCCGCTAAAATGGCGAGATGACCTCTTCAACGCTCCCATCCCAGCTTGGCCCCTATTCCGCCAAACGGCTTGAGGCCGACATTCAGGCCCACTGGGCCGCAGCCGAGACCTTCAAAGCCATTGAGAACGACCCTCGTTACCCTAAAGGCAAGTACTACGCCTGCTCCATGCTGCCCTACCCCTCGGGCAAGCTGCACATGGGACATGTTCGTAACTACACCATTAACGATGTGATGGCTCGCAGCCTACGCATGCAGGGCTACAACGTTCTTATGCCCATGGGATGGGATGCCTTTGGCCTGCCGGCCGAAAACGCTGCCATGGCCAACGCGGTGGCCCCCGCCGCCTGGACCTATTCCAATATCGAGCACATGAAGGGCCAGATGCTGGCCATGGGTCTTGCCATCGACTGGTCCAGGGAATGCGCCACCTGCCAGCCCGACTATTACCGTTGGAACCAGTGGCTCTTCCTGAAGATGCGTGAGAAGGGCATCGCCTACTTGAAAACCGGCACAGTGAACTGGGACCCCGTTGACCAGACGGTGCTTGCCAACGAGCAGGTGGTCGACGGCCGCGGCTGGCGATCGGGGGCGCTCGTGGAAAAGCGAGACATCCCTATGTATTACCTAGGCATTACCCGCTATGCCGATGAACTGCTTCACGACCTGGACAAACTGGGCTGGCCCGAGCGCGTGAAGCTCATGCAAGAAAACTGGATTGGCCGCTCCGAAGGCGTTCGTTTTGCCTTTGAGCACAGCATCTGTGATTCCAAAGGCGAGCTCATAAACAATGGGCGCGTCTATGTCTTCACCACGCGTGCCGATACCATCATGGGCGTTACATTTTGCGCGGTGGCGGCAGAGCATCCCTTGGCTAGTCAAGCAGCTAAATCAAATCCAGCCTTGCCCAGTTCATTGAGACCTGCAAAGCAGGCGGTGTGGCCGAGGCCGACCTCGCCACCCGTGAAAAAGAAGGGATGGACACTGGCCTTGTCGTTCGTCACCCGCTTACGGGCGCATCCGTCTCGGTCTGGGTTGGAAACTACGTACTGATGAGCTATGGCGATGGCGCGGTCATGGGCGTACCCGCCCACGATGAACGTGACTTTGCCTTCGCACTGAAGTACGGGCTTGGCATTAGGCAGGTCATTGCAAAGAGACAGGCCGGGGGAAAAGACGCGTCGTCCCATTCTGTTGAAGCCACGCACCGCTTTGACGAAAAGGCCTGGCAGGACTGGTATGCCGATAAAGACAACGTGGTCTGCATTGAATCGGGCCCGTTTAACGGTCTTGGGTACATTCAAGCCGTTGATGCCGTTGCCAAGGCCCTGGCAGAAAAAGGTCTGGGTGAGAAACGCGTCACCGTGCGTCTTCGCGATTGGGGCATCTCGCGTCAGCGCTACTGGGGCACACCCATTCCCAATCATTGCGAGGCCTGCGGTGAGCAGCCCGTGCCGCAAGAGCATCTTCCGGTGGTGCTTCCCGACCACCTCGTTCCGGATGGCAGTGGGAATCCCTTGAATAAAGACGATGCCTTTTTGAAGGTGGACTGCCCCTGCTGCGGCAAGCCGGCTCGGCGCGAGACCGACACCATGGACACCTTCATTGACTCCAGCTGGTACTACATGCGCTACTGCTGCCCCGGCAGCGACACGGCGATGGTCGATGAGCGGCTTAATTACTGGATGCCCATGGACCAGTACATTGGCGGCATTGAGCATGCGGTGCTGCATCTTCTTTATGCCCGGTTCTGGACAAAGGTCATGCGCGACCTGGAACTTCTTGGCTTCGATGAGCCCTTTAGCAATCTGCTCACCCAGGGCATGGTGCTCAACGAAACCTATTTTCGTGAAGAGGCCTCCGGCCGCAGGCAATGGTTCAACCCGGCCGATGTTGATTTGACGTTTGATGACAAGGGTCGGCCAACCGAGGCCCTGCTAAAAACAGATGGCAAGCCTGTTTCAATTGGCGGTATCGAGAAGATGGCCAAATCAAAGAACAACGGCATTGACCCGCAGGCCCTGATCGACCGCTACGGCGCCGATACCGCACGACTCTTCACCATGTTTGCATCGCCCCCCGAGCAGACCCTGGAATGGTCCGAGTCGGGCGTGGAAGGTGCCCACCGATTTCTTCGACGCCTCTGGTCCCTTGGTGAGCAGCAGCTTGGCCTGGTACAGGCGCAGTGTCTTCTCGCAGCCAAAGCCTCACCTACGTCATTTAAGGGAAACGATGCCGACCTGCGACGCGACCTGCACGAGCTCTTTCGGCAGGCGGACTTCGACCTTCAGCGCAAGCAATACAACACCGTGGTCTCTGGCTGCATGAAAATGCTCAATCGGCTCGAGGAGTCCACAAAAGATTCGTCTAAAGCCTGTCCCGAGGGCCTTACCGAGGGCCTGAGCATGCTGCTTCGACTACTTTATCCGGTGGTGCCCCACATCACGACCCGGCTCTGGAAGGACCTGGGCCTGCAGGCCGCCTATGGCTGCGAACTGGCCTACGCGCCCTGGCCCAAGGTGGACGAGTCGGCCCTGGTGCGCGAAGAACTTGAGCTCATGATTCAGGTCAACGGCAAGCTGCGCGGAAGCCTGCGTATCTCGGCCTTGGCAACCGAGGAGGCCATTAAACAGGCTGCTATCAACTCCGAAGCCTTTCAGAAATTCTCT
>JAURFZ010000115.1 GCA_030834045.1 Burkholderiales bacterium | reverse complement strand
AGTCAACCAGTTGATGCTCAAGCTCGCGTGCGGTGTACAAGGGGTTGCAGTTCACCACTACGCAGCCCGCACGAAGGGTACCCACCAGGGCAATGGGGTACTGAAGAAGGTTGGGCATCATCAGGGCGACGCGGTCGCCTCGTCCAAGGCCTAGCGACTGAAGCCAGACGGCAAAGGCCTCGGCCATGTCGTTGAGTTCGCTGTAGGTTATGGACTTGCCCATGCTGATGTAGGCCGTCTGGTTGGCAAACTCGGCAAGGGCTTCATCGATAAGGTGGCTGAGTGAAGGAATTGATTCGGTGCTAATTGAGGCAGGCACCTCAGGGGGGTACTGTTTTAACCAAATCCTTTCCATCATCCGTCTCCTCGGGGCGTCCTACGGTTTGTTGTGCTTCAAAGCGTCCTGGGTCTGCTGCATGACTTAAGGCTTGGGCCTGGGCTTGAGCCCGGTCTTCAGCTTGCGCCTGAGATGCCTGTCGAGCCTTTCGCTTCTCAGCCATGTACTGCCGTGTTGTGACATACAACGTTCGTTCCACTGTGGCAAAGACAGACCCGTCTTTACCGGTTAAATCGGCTTTCACCTCGTATTCGAACTCGTTTTCATGTTTAAGTCGATGCTCGATTTCCAGTATTTCCTGGGGGCTGAAATGGAATTGAACCGTCAGGTCCTCGTAGGCGGGCTTTCGGTAACGAATGCTCGCCGCCTTGTCCAAGACCACGGATTCAGGCCCAAGGGCTGCCATAAGCATGATGGGGTGGGGGCCGTCGGTGACGGCAAACAAGGAGCCCCCATAGACCGATCCCATAATATTTTTGGTACGCCAGTTGTAGCGCAGCCTTGCCGTAATAGTTAGAAAGTCGGGGCTTACGGAAATAAGCCTGCCTCCTGTTCCCCGGAATGCGGGAAAGACATTGAACCCCCAATGCAAGAGCCGAGCTCGCCACTTCGGCGAGAGCTTCCACAGCCAAGGAAAACGAAAGGCGGCCAAGGCTTAAGAGGAGACTGCTTCCGCAGGCGCTGCTGTCTCGGTCTTGGCTGCGGGCTGACCCTGCCCGCTGCTCTGGCTTGACCACCAGTGCAAGGGACCGCCTCTGAAGGGTGCGAAGCCGGTTCCAAAAATAATGCCTGCATCGGCCAGGTCGGCATCGTCCACTACGCCCTGGCGAACAAGCTCTTGGGCAGCAGCTATTAAGGGTTCAATAAGGGTCAGTGCAAGAGCCTCCTGGTTACCCGAAGACCCTGCGCCCGCGCCCTTCGAGCCGTTTGCGTCCTCGCGCTTGCCGTCCTTCCAAAGGTAAAAGCCCTGGCCGGTCTTCTTACCGAGCTGCTTGGCATCCACCCTGCTCTTCAGGCAGAGCGGCAGGGTAAGGCTGAGGTCTTCGCCACGGGCCTGGGCAATGGTGGAGCCCGCTGCCAGCGCAATATCCAGGCCCACGGTGTCGGCAAGCTCAAGTGGCCCCATGGGCATGCCGAACCGGGTCATGGCGGCATCAATGCTGGCAGCAGAAAGCCCCGCATCAACCTGACGCATGGCTGCAAGCATGTAGGGCGCAAGCACGGCATTCACCAAGAAACCCGGTGCGCTCTTGACAGGCAAGGGCAGTTTGTCAAGATCGCGTACAAAACCCGTTGCAGCCTTTAAACAATCCTCGCGCGTTCCCTGCGCGTGGATAACTTCCACAAGCGGCATCTGGGCAACCGGGTTAAAGAAATGGATGCCCACAAGACGCTCGGGTTGCTTTAGGCAGTCGCGAATATCTTCAAGCTTCAGGCTTGAGGTGTTGGTGGCCAGAATGGCCTGGGGGGATGCCTCGGCCTCAAGTCGTCGGAACAGGTCTTGTTTGGCCTCCAGGTTCTCAAAAATCGCCTCAATAATGACAGTGGCCTTGCGAATGCCATGGCCTTGCGGGTCCGCCTGCAGACGGTCTTTGGCCTGTTTCAGCAGATAGGGGTCGCGAATGCGTCGGCTAAACAAGGTGTGGGCACGGGCAAAGGCGGGTGCAATGCGTGAAAGGTCCTGGTCTTGCAGGGTGACCTGAAAGCCGCGCAAGGCTGCCCAGGCGGCAATGTCGCCACCCATGGTGCCGGCGCCCACCACATGCAGGTGGCCTTTCTCGGTCGATCGCCTGGCCTTGCCAATGCCCTTGAGTCGTTCTTGCAGGAAGAAGACCCGAACCAGGTTAAGGGCCGTGGGGGTGCTGACGATGCCCGCAAGAAGGCTTGGATCTTTCAGACTGTCGCCATCGGCTTTCTCCCAGGTATCAATAATGGCAAAGGGGGCGGGGTAGTGCTCGGGACGTGCTTTCGCCATGGCCTGTTTACGAGCCATGCGGGCAACCAAGGGCCGCAGCAAGGGCTGGTTTAGCAAGGCCTTCAGACCCGTGGCCCTGGCTCGTGGCTGGCCAGAGAGCACGAGCTGCTCCGCAGACAGACGCGCGACACGCTCTGCAACAGCAAGGTCCACCAGCCCAGCCTTCTTGGCGCGTCGTGCATCAAGGCTTTTGCCAGTCAGCATCATGTCAAGGGCAAGCTGCGGGCCGACAAGCTCGGGCAGGCGTTTCATGCCGCCCCATCCTGGCAGAATTCCCAGCATCACCTCGGGCAGGCCAAGCTTGGTGCTTGGATGGTCCACAGCAATGCGGTAGCGGCAGGCCAGCGAGAGCTCGAGCCCACCGCCCAGGCAGACACCCCGTATGAGGGCCAGGGTGGGATAGGGCACTTTGGCGAAACGGTTAAACAGATGCCAGCCTCGGGCAATAAGGCCCTGAACCTTCTGTGCACTGTCAAGGCTTTTGAACTCTTCAATGTCGGCGCCCGCAATAAAGCCGCTTGATTTTCCCGACTGAAGAACAAGCGCCTTGGGTGGGGTGGTGTCGAAGGCATCAAGCATCTGCCGAAACTCGTCCAAGACCTCGGCCGACAGTTTGTTCAGGCTTTCCTCTTCAACATTAAGGCTTGCCCAGGTAATGCCCTTGGAGCAGGTTTCAAGTCTCCAGAACGTGTTCATGCGCAGCCCTCCAATAAGGCCGCGCCGCCCTGGCCCCCGCCAATGCAAATGGATGCCAGACCCTTCTTCTCACCACGCGCCTTCATGGCATTGGCAAGGTGAAGCAGAATGCGCGCGCCCGAAGCGCCCACGGGGTGGCCAATGGCAATGGCCCCTCCATCGATATTCAGTTTTTCCTCATCAAGCCCGGGCATGGGCGCGGCAAGGCCGAGTTGGTCCTGAGCATAGCGGCCTTCTTGCCAGGCACGCAGACAGCCAATCACCTGCGCGGCAAAGGCCTCGTTAATTTCCCAAAGGTTGATGTCGTCTACCTTGAGCTTATGGCGTTGCAGAAGTGGGGTTGCCGCATGAATGGGGCCAAGGCCCATCTGCGCGGGGTCAAGCCCCGCCCATTGAAGATCAACCAGTCGGGCAAGGGGCTCTAGCTTATGGTCCTTCACCGCCTGCTCGGAGGCAAGAACGACCCAGGCCGCCCCGTCGGTCACCTGCGAGCTGTTTCCGGCTGTGACGTTGCCATAGGGTTTATCAAAGACCGGGCGAAGTTTGGCAAGGCCCTCCAGGTTGGAATCGGCCCGAACGCCATCGTCGCGGTCGTAGACAGTGCCCTTGGAATCAATAAGAGGTGCAAGCTCGGTGGCAAAACGGCCCTGCTCCTGCGCGCGGGCCGCACGCACATGACTGCGGCTGGCGAAGAGGTCCATGTCTTGGCGGGTAATGCCAAAACGGTGGGCAAGGTTTTCTGCGGTCTGGCCCATCGAAAGGCCCACCACCGGGTCTGTCAGACCCTTCAGAATGGAAATAACGGGGGCGAACATGGCCGCCATGGGAAGCCGGGTGAAGTGGCCAAGCTTTTGCATCGGGGTCTTCTTCTGGCCCATGGCTGAGAACCAGCGCACCATGGCATCGGCATAAAGCAAGGGTGTGCGCGACAAGGCGTCCACCCCACCTGCAAGCACAAGCTCCGAGCGGCCCATTTGAATGTTCAGCATGGCCGAGTCAATGGCCTGCAGGCCCGAGGCGCAGTTGCGCATCACGGTAAAGGCGGGAACCTTCTCGCCACAGCCAATACGCAGCGACACAATGCGCCCGATGTTGGCCTCCTCGGCAGCAGGGGCGGCACAGCCCAAAATAACTTCGCTTAAGTCATTCGCGGCAAAAGGCTGACGCAGCATTAAAGCCTGCGCGGCAGCGGTGGCAAGGTCGGAGGCCGCAAAGGGCCCGGGTGCCCCCTTTGCCTTTAAGAAGGGCGTTCGCATGCCGTCAACAAGATAGACCGCGCGAGAAGATAAAGATTGGCTCATGGCTTAGGCAGCCTTTCGTTCAGAACTGGGTGGGGTCCCTAAGGTGTCGGAGCTCTCAGGGCTTTCAGCGCTCCCAGCGTCGATCTTTGCAGACCTCTGGCGGGCGCTGGTTTTGCCTGCCTTCTCGGTTGTCGGTGCGATCCCTCGCTGAGCCTCATGAATGGTGAAGGGGAAGTCGTCCACATGAATCACCTCATCACGCAGTCGGTCACGCTCAAGGAGCTGCTCAAGCTCGTCGCGCGTGATGACACCTTTTTCTGCAGCAAGCCTGGGCAGGTCGCGCACATTGGCCATGGGATGACCAAGAAATAGACCTGTCTTCTCGGCGGCTCGAATGCGCGCATCAATGGGCTCGGCCTTTAGCAGTGCATCAAGCGCCTTTTGAAGTGCTGTGATTGGGTCTTTGTGCTGGTCCGTTCCAATGCAAAGTGAGGTGAGAATGTCGCGGGCTTCGCCTGGCGAGCTAATGCTTGCAGCCGCGCGACGGCCGAGCTCATCGGAGGGCGCTCGCTGCCCCATGCCCATGGGGAAAAGCCATGCGGCAAGAAGCCTGCCAAGAAGGGCATGAAGTAAGCCATGACAACCTCGGGGACCCGGACGTTCAATCTGGACGTCGGCGAGCTTATCGAAGAGGCGTATGAGCGGTGCGGACTTGAGG
>JAURFZ010000114.1 GCA_030834045.1 Burkholderiales bacterium | reverse complement strand
CGCGTTCGAGCTCTCGGCATACCAGCCCGTAGGCAACGTAGCTTACGCCGGCGCAGCCATAACCATGAATGGGTGCCCCAAGAAAACCCATTTCGCCAAGCTCCTTCATCACGGTAATGTCAAAGGTTTCATGGCGATGCGCCTGCAAGATACGAGGCATTAAGGCCGACTGGGCGTAGTCACGCGCGGCGTCACGAATCATGCACTCGTCATCGGTAAGCTGTGCATCAATTAATAATGGATCGTCCCAACGAAAGTCTTTGGCAAGCGCAATCTGCTCGCTGAAGTTCTCCTCGTCTTGCTTAGCCTGAGGGGCTGTCTTTTGCAGCATGGTTAGTCACCTGTGCGTTCAATAATCATGGCAATGCCCTGACCCACACCAATGCACATGCTTACCAGGGCATAGCGGCCCGAACGCTCTTTCAGTGCGCGCGCTGCCGTTAACAAAAGACGAGGGCCCGAGGCACCCAGGGGATGCCCCAAGGCAATGGCCCCTCCGTTGGGGTTTAACCGCTCATCATTGAAACCAATCTTCATACCCTTTGCGCAGGCAATAACCTGTGCCGCAAAGGCTTCGTTAATTTCAATAACGTCCATGTCCTTCATGGTGAGGCCTGCACGAGCAAGTGCCTTTTCAGCGGCAGGCACAGGCCCATAGCCCATGATGCGAGGGGCAACCCCAGCCGTTGCCGAGGCAAGAATTCTTGCCATGGGTGCCAGGCCCTTGCCCTGACCAAAGGCTTGGGTTCCAAGTATTAAGGCCACCGCGCCATCGTTGATGCTTGATGCATTGCCCGCTGTGGTCACACCACCCGCATTGAGCGCCCTTAGTTTGCCAAGCGACTCTAGGTTTGTGGCGGCGCGAGGCTGCTCGTCTTTGTTAATAAGCTTGACCTCGGTCTTTGAGACACGAACGTCAACGCCTGTGATTTCGTCGTTAAAGAAGCCTCGGGCAAGAGCAGCCGCATAACGCTGCTGAGACTGCAGGGCGAACTGATCGGCGTCATTGCGGCTGATGTCGTGCTCAATTGCAAGGTTATCTGCCGTCTGCGGCATGGAGTCCTCCCCGTGCTCGGCTTCAATTTTTGGGTTCGGAAACCGGGAGCCCACAGCGGAATCAAAAATACGAAGGTCTCGGCTATAGGCTGACTCGGCCTTTCCCATGACAAAGGGTGCACGGCTCATGCTTTCAACGCCACCCGAAAGTATGGCCTCGGCCTCACCTGCCGTAATGGCATGGGAGGCGGCTACCGCCGCGCCAAGGCCACTGCCGCAGTTACGTTGCAAGACCGTACCACCAAGCTCTACTGGAAAGCCCGCAAGAAGACTTGCATGCCGAGCCACACAACGGCTGTCTTCCCCGGCCTGATTGGCACAGCCCACCACAACGTCATCGAAGGCCAAGGGGTCGATACCGTGCTTATCAATCAGGGCCTTAAAGCTTGCGGCGAGCAGTTCATCAGGCCGCACAGACGAAAGACCCCCTGCATGACGACCAAAGGCTGTCCGAAGACCATCGAATAAAAACGCATTGAGCATTGAAAGACTCCTGAAGACTGTTTAAGGCCAGCACATCCTATGATTAAACTGGCAGCGATTTCGTAGCGTAGTCAGCCAGGCGGTATTTGTCTAATCGAACTTGGTTATTGGTATCATCAATTCTATGAATCTTCGATCCGTCGACCTTAACCTTATTCCGATCTTTGATGCCATCTTTACCGAAGGCAATCTTACCCGGGCGGCCGAACGCATGGCCATGAGCCAGCCCGCCATGAGCAACGCGCTGGCGCGACTTCGCAGGCAGGCACGCGATCCGCTTTTTCTGCGCACGGCCAAGGGCATGGTTCCCACCCCAAGGGCGCAACGTATGGCCTCCGACTTTCGCCAAGCATTGACACTTATTCGCAATGGCCTTCAGCCTGAGGACTTCGATTTTTCGGCTACACAACGTGACTTCAGCATTGCTGTGGAAGACTATGGGGAGGCCGTTATAACGCCTCCGCTTATGGACTGGCTTTTGAAAACGGCACCGCGTGTGCAGGCTCGTATCTGGCCAGGCCGGTCGCAGACTATTCAAGATGAACTGCGCAATGGCACGGTGGACCTTGCCGTGGATTACTTCAAGCTCGAGGGTCGCGGGCTTCAAAGCTCCTTGCTTATGACCGATGAGCTTGTCTCAATGGTGCGTAGCGACCATCCCCTGGTAGGCGACAGCTTAAGCGTAAAACAGTACACCACACTGCCTCATGTGGTGCTTGGCCAGAAGTCACCAATGGTTGATCGGCTGCTGAGTAAGCGCGGCCTTAAGAGGCATCGTGCCCTTGAGGTGCCTCACTTTATTTCCATGCCCTTAATTGTAAAAAGCACCGACTTTATTTGCACGCTTCCGCGGCGTATGGCCATGGTCTTTCAAGACCATTTCCGTCTCAAAGTATTGAAGTCCCCCATTCGGTTTCCAAAAATTCCCATCTACATGGTCTGGGGCGATGCGGTGGGTGCAGACCCAGGGCACACTTGGCTGCGCCAGTCACTGCTGCAACTTTGTCGGCGGCTGTAGCCTATAACCAAACGCTTATACCTTATAAGAATTAACCTAAGAGCTTTCCTCGAAACGCCCTAAGTGGAATTACTGGCCCTTGAAGTTGGGCTCGCGCTTTTCGGCAAAGGCTGTCATACCCTCTTTCTGATCGTCCGTTGCAAAGAGCCCTTCGAAAAGACGGCGCTCAAGCAACAAACCTGTAGCCAAGGCCGCATCGGCGCCTGCCATCATGGCCTCTTTTGCCGATTGAACGGCAAGGGGCGGCAGCTTGGCAATGCGCTGCGCAAGTTCTAAGGCTCGCTCCAAGACCTTGTTGGAGGCAAGGGCCTCACTGGCCAAACCCCACTGGGCGGCCTGGGCACCCGTAATAGGCTCACCCGTAAGAACCAGCTTCATTGCGCGGTACTTTCCAATGGCACGCATAAGCCGCTGCGTTGCGCCACCACCAGGCATAACCCCCACACGCACCTCGGGCTGACCAATCACCGCGTCCTCGGCCACGATAATAATGTCTGCATGCAGGGCAAGCTCGCAGCCCCCACCCAGGGCATGACCCCTAACAGCCGCAATAGTGGGAAGCGGGCAGTTCGTTAGCTGCTGCCAAAGCGAAAGCACGCGGCGGCGGCGAATGGCCACGGGGGTATCGCCTGCAATTTCTTTGAGATCGGCGCCCGCTGCGAACGACTCACCCTCGCCCGTAATAACAATTACCCGCATCTCGGGGTCGTTCGCTGCAAGTGCCACTGCCTGACTAAGCTCTTTACGAAGGGCATCGTTCAGCGCATTGCGAGCCTCAGGCCGGTTGAGGGTTAACAGGCAGACGCCAGGCAGCGGCTGTGTCTGTAAAACAAGTGCGTTTAAGCGAGTCATAGGCATAGTAATGGTGTGTCTTTTCTTAATCGGGCGTTGTTAACGAGAGCCCTAGGCGACCACGGCGCTTTAGCCAAGGCGAGGGACGGTAACGGTCCTCTTCATAAAAATCATAAAGCGCCTGAACAATGGTAAGCACGGCCTCACTGCCCAGTGCATCACCAGCCTCAAGAGGACCCTGGGGAAAGTTAAAGCCAAGCTTCATGCCCTGGTTTAATGCGTCGGCTGAGGCAAGACCTTGTTGCATAAGATCGCAGGCAAGGTTTGTGATGACCGCCTGAAAGCGCTGCATAATGAAGCCCGGGCTGTCGTGAATTTGGCTTGCAACAACGCCATCGCTTGCAAGCAGGGCGCGCGCATGGGCAAGCGGCTCGGGCCGAACGCCAGGGCAGGCCATAAAGGTGCGATGGCTTGACCAGCCATACAAGGTGTCCACTGCAACCGTACTGCCTGGGTCAATACCAAGATGCTTAACCACCGAGACCGTGTCACGGCCAATGGGGGCAACGAGGCAGAGCACCCCTGGGCTTGGCTCTTTAAGAACAACCACGCCGGCCTTCTTGGCTAGGCTTGTCAGCATCTCAAGGCCTGAGGACTTTTCGGCCCAGAGCCAGGCCGACCGGGGCAGACCCGTATTCATCTGTGCCTCGGGCACAGAGACAGGCTCAATCACGGCTTTCCCGTCTTCGTAGCGATAAAAACCCATACCCGTTTTGCGGCCAAGAAAACCCGCCTCAACCAAGAGTTTGTAGCCGGACGTAAGTTGATAACGCGGCTCAAAAAAGCTGTCCTCAAACAGCGCCTTGGAGGAGGGGTAGTTGACATCAAGGCCCACCAGATCAATTACCTCAAAGGGGCCCATGCGATAGCCACCCGCCTCGCGAATAATACGATCGATGAGCGCTGGGCTTGCAATGCATTCTTTCAGCAGGCGCAGGGCCTCGGTGTAAAACGCCCGAGCACAGTTTCCAACTAAAAAGCCCGGGCCATCTTTAACAAGGATAGGCGTCTTACCAATTGCGGCAGAAAACGCAAGAAGGCTTTGCACAACACTGGCTGAGGTAACGGGGGTCTGAATAACTTCAACCAATTTCATTAAGGGCACCGGATTCATGAAATGCAGCCCGGCAATACGCGGCCGATGAGTGGTCAAGGCAGCAATGGAAGAAATAGGAATAGCCGAGGTATTGCTAACCAGAATCGTCTGCTCCTTGCAGCCCTCATCAAGGCTTTTAAAGAGTTGACGCTTGATCTCTAGGTTCTCAATTGCCGCCTCAATGACGAGGTCGCATTGAAATAAATTGTCCAGGGCCTCGCAGGGATGAATGCGACCAAG
Organism: Burkholderiales bacterium; assembly: GCA_030834045.1. Classification (GTDB taxonomy): domain Bacteria; phylum Pseudomonadota; class Gammaproteobacteria; order Burkholderiales; family Burkholderiaceae_A; genus Hahnella. The sequence goes on along the minus strand of JAURFZ010000114.1, from coordinate 229 downwards.
AATGGCCTGCCGATCGTCGTCAGTAAGCCTGCCCTTTTCAATAAGCTTAAGCAGTGCCTTCTCGATGGACGCCTTTGACTGCTCTGCCACCTGCGGCAGGGCATCGAAAAGTTTCACCTCAAAACCAGCCTGAGCGCAGACCTGGGCAATACCACGCCCCATGGTGCCCGCACCCACAAGTCCAACACAGCGAATTGAATTCATTACTCCAGACATTTTTTCTCCGATT
>JAURFZ010000113.1 GCA_030834045.1 Burkholderiales bacterium | reverse complement strand
GTGGTGGACGAGCAGAACAAGGGGGATGCGGCATACCAGCCGATGGCGAAAAACTTTAAAACTAGTAAGGCCTATCAGGCGGCATGCGATCTCGTATTTAAAGGCCGTCAGCAGCCCAGCGGCTACACCGAGCCCTTACTTCATGCCTGGCGCTTGAAGGTAAAGGCGGTTTCAAAAAGGCGGGCGGCCTAAGAGGCGAGCGCCGAAAAGGAGCACGGAAGTGGCTTGGGTCAGTTCGGCTCTCCCATAAGACTCCAGGGCACTAGTCATGAATCGAGCTGTCTTCTGCGATCGCGATGGGGTCATCAACGTTGATCACGGGTATGTTCACCGCTGGGACGAGTTCGATATTATTCCGGGCGTGCCCGAGGCCCTTTCTGCCCTGCGGCAGGCCGGTTGGCTTCTGGTTTTAGTAACCAATCAATCGGGCATTGCGCGTGGACTTTACAACGAACAGGCCTTTCATTTGCTAACTCAGCAGATGCAAGATTTTCTGCAAAAGCAGAATGCTCAGTTCGATGCCGTTTATTTTTGTCCACATCTTCCCGAGGCACCGGTAAGCGCCTACGCGCGGGCCTGCGAATGCCGTAAGCCTGGCCCTGGCATGTTTAAACAGGCGAAGCTTCAACTTGGTCTCAATATGCCGCAGTCAGTCTGTATTGGTGACAACGCCACGGACATGCAGGCGGCACAGGCTGCCGGTGTGGGACTGGCCTATGGCGTAGGGGCGGCAGAGCGATTTGTAGATTGCGCACCCGATGCTCGTTTTAACGAACCCGCCGCTGCTCTGCAGGCGGTCTTGGCCCTCCCCAGAGATTGACCAGGTTGACCAACTTAGGTACCCTCGACTCACACCTGCTTGTGTCGTTTTCTAGCTTAATTTTTTAGGGAATCCTTCATGGAAATCAATGTTTCCGAGGCAAAGGCGCAGTTGTCCAACCTTATTAACAAGGTCCATCGTGGTGAGCGTGTTGTTATATGCAAGAACAACCTCCCCTTGGTGGACCTGGTACCTCATAAACCGCAGGGAAAACGTCGACTCGGACTGCTTCAGGGTAAGTGGACCTCAACGCACGATCTTTTGCAGAAAGACTCAGAGGTAGAGGCCATGTTCTACGGTAACGCTCGCTGAATTTTTGTGAAGCTTCTTCTCGATACCCATATTTTTTTATGGGCCGTAGCTGACCCTGGGCGTTTGAGTGTTGCACAACGTAGGGAAATTGAAGACCCAACAAATACCATTTACCTGAGTGCGGTAAGCGTTTCGGAATTGGTCATCAAAGCATCGCTTGGGAAACTTTCTCTCGAATTTGATCTGCTTGCAATTGCCGAGAAAAGTGGCTTTGAACCTCTCGATTTTTCGGCGAAAGACGCCTTGCTTTTAAAAGACCTTCCGTTTCATCATCGCGACCCTTTTGATCGGATGCTCATTGCGCAGGCCCAAGCGCGTGATCTCTTTATTGCAACCCAGGACCCCACCTTCGCGCTCTATAACTGCCGCGTCTTGTCCTAAGCGCCTTGTTTAAAGCTAAGAGACCACCCCATGTTCAACCCCCGTAGCGAAGAAATTTTCCTTCAGGCCAAGCCCTTTGAGTCGCGCGCTGTGCGACTCATTCAGGGCGTCGTACAAGAAATTGAAGTGGAGCGAACCTCCCAGAGAGGCCTGGTGGGCAACATTGTTATGGGCCGTGTCTCTCGCATTCTTCCTGGCATGCAGGCCGCCTTCATTGATGCGGGTTTCGCACGTACGGGGTTTCTTCATATTGCGGATGTCTGGCAGGCCCGGCATGACGCACAAGGCCATTACATCGATACGGCCCGGCCCATCGAGAAGGTTCTTTATGAGGGTCAGCAACTGCTGGTTCAGGTTTTGAAGGATCCCATTGGAAGCAAGGGTGCTCGGCTAAGTACCCAGCTCTCCATCGCCGGCCGACTGCTGGTCTACATGCCGTATGACGCCAGACCCGCCTTTGATGAAAACGGAGAGCCTCTTCCAGGCCCCCGTGTGGGCATTAGCCAGCGCATTGAAGAGCATGAGGCGCGGGAGCATCTGCGTGCCCGTATTGTGGGCCTTCTTGATCCGCAGGAGCATGGCCAGTTCATTGCGCGTACCCAGGCCGAAGACGCCACGGACGAGGCCATTGCCAACGATATTCGTTACTTGAAGCAGCGATGGGAAGCCATTCGTGCAGGTAGCAACGGAGCCGCGCCTGGCACAACGCTCTACACAGAACTTAACCTTGCGCAACGGGTGCTGCGTGATTGGGTGGGCGATAAAACCATTCGCGTGCTGGTGGAAGACCCCTACAAAGTTGATGGCCTCAAACAATTTGCTTCGCAGTACATGCCTGAGGTGATGGAGCGCATTGAAAACTTCACGGGCGAGCGGCCGCTCTTTGAGCTTCACAACATTGAGCAGGAAATTGAAGGTGCTTTGAAGCGACGGGTGGACTTAAAAAGTGGCGGCTATTTAATCATCGACCCCACCGAGGCGCTTACCATTATTGATGTCAACACCGGGGGCTATGTAAGCGGCCGCAGTTTTGAAGACACCGTGTTTAAGACCAACCTTGAGGCGGCCCATACCATTGCCCGACAGCTTAGGCTGCGTAATCTGGGCGGCATTATTCTGGTTGACTTTATCGATATGCACGAAGAGAGTCACCAAAAGCAGGTGCACGACGAGCTTGAGCAGGCCCTGCTTGATGACCGTGTTCGTGTTCGCATTAGTGGTTTCTCGTCGCTTGGCCTGGTGGAACTTACACGTAAGCGCACCCGCGACTCCCTTGCCTATCAGATGCTGCATGCCTGCCCCTCGTGCGAGGGCGACGGCCGGGTGAAAACCTCGCAGACCGTCTGCTATGAAATTCTGCGTGAACTCTCACGTATGGCTCGCCAGTTCAACCCCAGCGAGTTCAAGGTGCTTGCTGCGCCTGACATCATCGAGCGCTTCCTTGAAGAGGACGCGAGCTTTTTGAACCAACTGATCGATGAGTTGGGCAAGCCCATAAGTCTCTCGGTAGAGGGCCAGTACCCGCCGGGGGGCTATGACATCGTTCTGCTTTAGCTCGAGTACTTGAGACTGGTAATAGGTAATGCTAGTATTACCCATTACCGTCAGCGCCGCCTATACATCTCTAAATAATGCAGACCACAACCAGCAAACTCACCAAGAAGTATCAGGCAACCATTCCAGAGCCTGTGCGGCGACTATTACATTTAGAGGCGGGAGATGCCGTTGCCTTTGATATAAAAGGGCCAGTCATTCATCTGCGCAAGGCTCGCCCCATCGACTTGGCTTATGCCGCAAGCTTGGAAGCCACGCTAACTGAGTGGGAAACACAGGCCGATGAAGACTCCTACAGAAACCTTTGAAGCCTTCGATGTTGTGGTTGTGCCATTTCCGTTCACAGATAAGGCCGCAACGAAACGCCGTCCCGCCCTTGTTTTGTCTGCTCCCGCTTTTAATGTTCCAGCTGGACATTCTGTGCTTGCAATGATTACAAGTGCGGAGAATGTGGCCTGGCCTCTTGATACGCCGATTAAGGACCTCAATGAAGCAGGTCTGACGTCAGCCTCTATCGTCAGAATGAAGCTCTTTACCCTGGATGAGCAACTTTTTCTTCGAAAAGCTGGGCATTAGCATAAGGCCGATCAGAAGGCCGTGCGCCTCTCGCTGGCGAAGCTTTTTGCTTCAGTCCTTTAAGGCTTGCATCGATGCCAAGGCGAGCCTTAGAAGCTCGCTCGTCTCATGAAGGGGCAGCCCCATAATCCCCGTTGGGCTGCCTTCAACCCTAGAAATCACGCTCGCTGCATGCCCCTGAATGGCATAGGCGCCGGCCTTGTCCATGGGCTCACCGGTTTGAATCACCCAGTCAATCCAGGTATCCGTAAGGTCTGCAAAATGCACCTTCGAACTTGAAAGCGCCTGCTTGAACTGCCAGTTGCGGGCGGCATGCTCAACATTCATTGACCCCATCGTCTCGCCCACCTGCTTCGCCTTCAAATTACCATGACTGGCCATCGAGCCGATGGCTAGCCAGGCAATGGCAACACCCGTGTGCACCCAATGGCCTCGCCCCGAAAGGCGCTTCAACATGCGCCGGACATCGTCGGCATCAAGGGGCTTTCCGAAAATCTCATCGTCAAGGGCCACCGTGGTGTCGCTGGCTAAGACGATGGACGGTTCAGTGACTGCTGCAGGCCATTCGGTTGTTGCCCGAGGAGGGGTCGTTGCAGTTGGTCCGTTCGCGCCTTTAACCTCCCCATCGCGCTGCCCCAGGCGGGCAATGCCAGCCTGAAGCTTGAGCTCTGTCACCCTCTGAACATAGTCTTTGGGGTGCTCATTCGGGAAAGCTACCTCAAGCGTCTCCGCATCTTCGCTCGGCTCAGGGGCAAGTAACTTCACCTGAAAACCCATGGAGGCACTTAGCTGTTCGAGCAGCTGGCGTCGCCGCGGCGACTGGGAGGCAAGGTAGACGGTTTGCATAAAAACGACTTAGTTTATAGACTTAGTCCATCTTACCGTGAGGAGCGCGTCCCATGCCAATCATCGTTAACGTTCACGAGGCCAAAACACATTTCTCTAAACTCCTTGATCAGGCCCATGCGGGCCGTGAAATTATTCTGGCAAAGGCTGGCACACCTTATGCGCGTCTGGTTCCCCTTGAGAAGGTTTCAAACCGGCGGGAGCCTGGACGTTGGAAGGGCCGGCTTTCAGTCCCTGATGACTTCCTTGATCCTCTGCCTGAAGAGCTGCTTAAGCCATGGGAGGAGGGGCTTTGAACCTGCTGCTCGACACCCACGTTCTGCTCTGGTGGCTTACCGACGACCCGGAGCTTAGTCGCACCGCTCGAGACGCTCTGATGAATGAAGAGCATGCCGTGTGGGTGAGCGCGGCATCGGCCTGGGAGCTTTCCACCAAGGCACGGCTCGGCAAGCTTGATCAGGCAAAAGCCATTCTTCAGTCCTTCGATGCCACGGTCAATGAGGAGGGTTTT
>JAURFZ010000112.1 GCA_030834045.1 Burkholderiales bacterium | reverse complement strand
GGCTTGCCACAAGCACGGGGTCAACCCCCAGGTGCGGCATGGCGGCATGGGCCCCTTTACCCTTAACAAGAATTTCAAACTGGTTGCTTGAGGCCATCATCGGCCCTGGGTTCAGACCGAAACTTCCCTCGGCCAGGCCAGGCCAGTTGTGGATGGCAAAGACCTGGTCGCAATCAAAACGCTTAAATAGGCCGTCTTCAATCATGGCCTTAGCCCCGCCGCCACCTTCCTCAGCGGGCTGAAAAATAAGGTGCACGGTGCCGGCAAAGCTGCGGTCTTTGACAAGAAGCTGCGCGCCGGCGAGCAGCATTGCCGTGTGGCCGTCGTGGCCACATGCGTGCATTTTGCCGGCATGCTGGCTGGCGTGGGCAAAGCTGTTTTTCTCGGTCATGGGCAGCGCGTCCATGTCGGCTCGAAGTCCGATGGCCTTGCAGGGCGCAGCCGACACCAGGGTTTGACTGCCACGAATGACCCCCACTAGACCGGTGCCACCAATACCGGTGTGCACCTCGTCTACCCCCATGGCCTGGAGTTCTTTTGCGATCAGTTCGGCGGTTTCGAACTCTTCAAACTTAAGTTCAGGCCGGGCATGAATTTGTCTGCGAATGGCAGAGAAATGCTCAAGCAGGTCGTGGGCAGGTGGCGCGTTCATGCCTGGATTATGGATGACTTGGCTAGGCTTGGGTGGATCGGGTTGGGCAGGTTATTTCAAGCCGAAAACGGCTGCCTTTTGGCCCCGAGGTCACCAGACGCAGCTCGCCACCCATGGCCTGGGCCGCGCGTGCCGCAATGGATAGTCCAAGCCCGGTCCCGGGCTTAGAGCTGCCTGCCTCGCCCCGGAAGAAGGCCTTGAAAAGTCTGCCCTGTTCGGCCTCTGGAATGCCTGGGCCTTGGTCGAGAACATCCAGGCTTAGAAGGTCACCGGCGTTCTGCAGGAGCAACTCCACGGGCTTGCTGTTGCTGTATTTAATGGCATTTGAAAGTAGGTTTTGAGCCACGAGACCAAAGAGCCTGGGGTCAATCATGGCCTCGCCCGCGAAGGGTGCCGACACCATGCGAAACACCGAGCCAGGCAGTAAGGCCTGGGCCTGCTCCGCCCATTCAATGGCCTCTTGGCAGAGTGACATGGGACGACACCATTGAGGCTTGGCAATGGCATCCAGGGACTCGAGCTGATTGAACTCCAGGGCATGGTCAAGAATGACCTGAATGCGTTCAACGGCCTGAACAATGCCGGTGAAGTAGCTTTCCACCTTTTTCGCATAACGGGCATCGCGGGGCTGGGTGTTTGCCTCAAGCAGGTCGGTGCTTGCGGTGATTACCGCAAGGGGAGTCTTAAGTTCGTGACTAAGGATACGAACAAGACGGCTTCTTAGAATCGCGAGCTCGCGTTGCTGTTCGGCCAGCTGGCGTGCCTCGTCCTCGGATTTTTGTTGGGCCTCGAAATTTGAAATAGCTCCGACAAGCACGTTGTCCTCGCCCTGCACGCGATGCACCCTGCGGCCCCGAATCAGCACCCAAAGCCAGTCGCCATGCACCTTACGAAGCCTTACCTTGAGGTGCAGTGGGCTCTCCGGGCTCTCAGCGGTCTTCTTAAAGGCCTGCCGAAAGCCTTTGAGGTCTTTGGGATGCAGTCGCACCTCAAGCTCCTCAAGACTAGTGATGGTGTAGGCCGGGTTGGTGCCAAGCAGGCTGTTCAGATGCTGGGAAATAAAAAGTGCCTGTGTCTTGGGCTGCCAGGACCAGAGGCAGTCTTGCGTGGCGTCCACGGCTGCCTCAAAGATGGACTTCTCAAGGGCCAACTCGTCGGTGAGCCGGTCTGCCTTCACGTTAAGCCGTTCGTTGGCAAGCGCGAGGGCCTCGGCACGTTTTCTGTTGGCATCTTCAAGCCGGTGGTCAAAGACCGCGACCACAATGCCTGTGATGTTGACCGTTAGCAGAATAAGAAAAATAGCCGTTGCAAGCCCGACATGCTCGCCAAAGGCCGAAGATAGAGAGGTAAGGTCTTGGCCAAGCGTTGGGGGCGTGGCACAGAGGCCTGCGTCTTGAAATGCCGTGCCAGCCATGGCCGAGTAGTGCATGCCTGAGGCGGCAAGCCCCAAGGTGACTCCAATAACAAGCAGCCGACTCCAGTGGGGTGTCTGGGCCGAGGCCATTGCAGAGCGTAGAAACCGAAAGGCCAGAAGGCAGGTGAAAAAGGCAACTAGGCCCGCGAGCCCAAAACTCCAGTCGGCATAAATGGGCCGGGGGGTTAGCGCAACTGCTGTCATACCCGAGTAATGCATGGCCACAATCGCACCGGCCGAGAGTGCTGCGGCAGCCCATTCAAGCGGCCGGGTCATTCTCGACCGCGTGCTTACCCAGACCAGGCCAAGCCCGGCCCCCAGGGCGGGCAGAAACGAAAGGGCGATAAGCCCGGGTTCAAACAGCAAGACAAAGGGCAGCTGCACGGCCACCATGCCAATAAAGTGCATGGAGCAGATTCCCGCTGCAAGGCTTAACGCGGCCCCAAGTCCCCAGAGGCGACGCGTCGAAGGCCTGGGCGCGCGGCCCGCACGAATGGCCAATGCCGAGGCCGTGACAGCGGATAGGCAGACCGCAAGGACTGAAAGGCTAACCAGCAAGGGTTGATGCTCGAGGCCCATGGTCGTTACACTGCCAGCCGATGAGAGTATTGATTGTTGAAGACGACCCAAGCCTTCGGCCTCTGCAGCGCGAGCTGGTGGAGTCTTTGGGCCATGAGGTGGATGAGGCTACCAACGCCGCCGATGCCCTGGCCATGCTTAAAGGCGACCCCGAGATTGAGCTGGTGCTTCTTGACCTGGGGCTGCCGCCCGATGCGCAGGGCATCTCGGAGGGGATTCGCTTCTTGCGCGAGGCTCGGCTTTGGAATGCCTTTTTGAAGGTGGTGGTGGTGACCGGCCAGAGCCATGACGATGCCCTGCTTACCTGTGTGGAAGGGGGTGCCTTTGATTTTCTGACCAAGCCTTTTCGGCAGGCTCAGGTGAAGGCGGCGCTTCAACGGGCTGTCCTTTTTAGTCAGTCTGAAAAAACACTGCGCTCGCAAGATCGAAAATTCCCAGTCATGGTGGTGGCCGATGCCTCAACCGAAGAGGGTCTGAAGCAGGCGCGCGAAGAGGTCATTGAGCGCCTGGTTAGAACAGTTCTGGTGGACACGGGCTTTAATGTCTCGGAGACCGCCCGGCGGTTGAATATCAGCCGGGAGCATCTCTACTACTACATCAAAAAGTATGGCATCCAGCGGCCCGATTCGCAGGCGTTTTAGCCGGTCCTAGGCGGGACATGTCAGTCTTTCTGACATGGTCAGAGCCTTACTAAAGAAACTCTGATCTTTTTTCTGGCATTTCCAGCAGCGAAGGCCTTGTGATTTTGGTGCGATGCACCATATAATTCTGAAAAGGACAGGCTAAGAGCTTAATACAAGGCTCGTTCTTCTGTTGTGATGCGTCATTAGCTCTTCTATTTGAGTGTTAATGAGGCCAAACATCAGACATTGGAAGTCTTTTTTCCCCTCATTTTTAAGGAGTTTCACCATGAACCAACCCATCGCTACCCCCGAGCATTTCCTCTCTGTCATCAAAAATGCCAATGCCGCTATGGCTCAACTGGCTGCAACCTCGTTTGATGCCATGGAAAAGCAGATCGACCTTAACCTTAAGACAGCCCGTAGCTCGCTTGCCGATGCCGCCGAAGCGTCCAGCCAGATGCTTGGTGTGAAGGATGCACAAGAGCTCTACGGTGTTGCCCAGGGCGCTGCTCAGCCTGCTGCTGCCAAAGCGACCGGCTATGCCCGCCAGGCCTATGCCATCAATGCTGAAACCGCCACTGAAGTTGCGCGTCTTGCCGAAAAGCAGGTCGCCGACATGAACAAATCCATGGCAGGCATGATTAACGAGATCTCAAAATCCGCCCCAGCAGGCACAGAAGGCGTTATTGCTCTTATGAAGTCGGCCTTTAGCGCAACCAACACCGCCTACGAGGCCATGAACAAGGCCTCCAAGCAGGTTGTCGAGATGGTCGAGGCCAATGTTGAGGCTGTTGCCAAGGCAGGTGAAACGGTAGTTTCGCCCGCTGCAAAAGGCCGCAAGCGCGCAGAGTAATCTCTTAGTCGTTTACCAAAGGCTAGCGGGGTCGAGAACCCAGTTCCAAAACCCGCTGCCTCTGCCTTAAAAGCCGCTCACGGGTGATGACATCGCCAGAGCGGCTTTTTTCTTGAAGACCCACTTCAAGCCATGCCAGTAAGGGCCGCCGCCAGCCTTGAGCCTCGGCCAGACTTACCCCGGAGGTCCAGAGAAGGCCGTCTGGCCAGCCGTAACGACGCAACAGGGCAAGCGCAAGCAACTGAGAAAAGGGACCTGTCTGCGCCTGGGCAGCTGCAAGCCCCTCGGAGAGCACTGCCGCAAGCTCGGCCTCTGTGGGCTGGGCCTGGCCTTTAAGGGCAATGAACTTGGCCATGGCGCTGCCAAGCTGACGGTGTGTGTGGGGAAGGTTTACAACGTCTTTGGCCTGAAGTTCGCCATTGAGCAGCCGGGCATAGGCCTGGTCGGCCTGTGAGGCATCTTGAGCAAGGGCATTAAATGCCAAGCAGCCTTGAGATTCAAGGCCAGTAACCGCCGCGGCGCATTGCGTGAGAACAGCCTTGGCAATAAGGTCCGCTCTACCGGTCTGGCTTAAGAGCTGAACGGCCCTCTGGTACTCAATGGCAGACCGACGCGAGTCGCCTTCAAGGTAGGCCTGACTGCCGCGTGCCATCGCGGTCTGTGCAGCCGATAAAAAGCTGGGCGGGCTGGGTTTGTTTGCACAGCCAAAAGAGCAAGGCCTGCCGCGAGAGTGAGGCTGATAAGAAGGATTGAACGGATGCAGCTCATGGAAGGGCAAGTCCTTTCTGAGGGTCCTGCGACAGCGGCCAGACCCTTTGCAGGTCGCGCATAAGCTCGTCCGCTGTTCGCAGACTAGTCTCCACCTCGTACCGAAGCTGCTCAAGATCTTGGCTTGCAGCCCGTGCATTGCCAGTAATGGCCTTGGTGTCTTCAAGCACAGTATCAAGCTTTGTCAGGCTTTCTTGTG
>JAURFZ010000111.1 GCA_030834045.1 Burkholderiales bacterium | reverse complement strand
GTCCACGTGAACTTAATCACTTTATGCAGCAGCGTGCTGTCACCATAACCGCAAGTCTTGCCCCAGACATCACCATTGGCGAGGCTTTGGATTTTGTAGAGCAGACCGCTAGAGACCAGCTGCCTGCAGGCTACACACTTGACTATGACGGGCAGTCTCGCGAGTTCCGGGACTCTCAAAGCACACTTTTATTTGTCTTTGTTCTGGCGCTGCTTTTTATCTACTTGGTTCTTGCTGCGCAGTTTGAAAGCTTCGTCTTTCCCTTGGTTATTCTAATGACGGTGCCCCTTGCGCTCACGGGTGCGCTGGTCACGGTTTATCTCTCCAATGGCAGTCTTAACGTTTATTCCCAGATCGGTCTTGTTGCGCTCATTGGTCTAATTGCTAAGAACGGTATCCTTATTGTTGAGTTTGCAAATCAATTACGTGACACTGGCATGTCGGTTTATGAGGCCGCACGTGCCGCGGCGGTAAGGCGGTTTCGCCCAATTCTTATGACAACCATTGCAACCATTTTCGGCGCCTTGCCTCTTGCACTTGCTAGCGGGCCAGGGTCGGAAAGTCGCCAGGAAATTGGCTGGGTCGTCGTGGGTGGCATGAGCTTTGGAACCCTCTTAACCCTATTCGTTATTCCCACTATTTATGCCTGGGTGGCCTCATGCGTATCGTCGTCCTCGACACTGAAACAACCGGATTAAAGCCCGAAGACGGTCACCGCATTGTTGAAGTCGGTGCCATTGAGCTTATTGGTCGTCGCCCTTCAGGAAGGCGACTTCACTATTATTTGAATCCCGAGCGCGAGGTTGACCCGGGTGCCGTTGAGGTTCACGGGCTTACCTATGAGCGCCTCATGAACGAGCCTCGGTTTGAGGAGATTGCTGATGAACTGCTTGAGTTTGTTAAGGACTCCGAGCTTGTTATACACAACGCCCCTTTTGACCTTGGCTTTCTGAACCATGAGTTTGCTCAGCTTCATCGATCCATTCGTATTCAGGCAGATGAAGCCGCCCAAGATTCCCCTTGCCGGGTCACCGACAGTCTCCGGCTTGCGCGCGAACTTCACCCCGGACAGCGTAATTCTCTTGATGCGCTTTGCCAACGTTATGGTGTGTCGAATAAGCACCGCCATTTCCACGGCGCACTTCTTGATGCGGAGCTTCTGGCAGAGGTCTATGTGCTGATGACCCGTGGGCAGAATGACCTTGGAATTGGTCAGCAACAAAGCTATCACGACATACAGCCGCTTTCAGACATTCTGGCCGAAGGGGGGGCCTTACAAAGGGCTGTGGTCACTGACCAAGAGGCGCAGGCCCATCACGACTACATGACTGGGCTTAAAAAAGAATGCGCAACATCCCCGATCTGGGAGAAAATACGGTAATGCTTGCCCTATTTCGAGATAACGCACGCTACGAGTTGCAGGACCACGAGGTACTGAAGGTGCTTGCCTACTCCGATTTTCACCCGTGTTCGCAGGCCTCTGGTGCCTGCGATACGGCTGGGCTTGGCTTTGCGCTGGGGCTGCCGGTTCTTGCCCATGAGCCTGACTGGCTTCTTGATCCCAGTCAGGCAGGCGAGTCCCTCCACATTCGGGCGGGGGCTAACCACCTGGTTCTGTTGAAATGGGGCAATGGTGACGTCATGCAGGCCGTGGTGGCCGACGATCTCGATTGGCGGCCTTCGGCCCGTGTTGCCCCAGGAGATCTTTAGTGAACGTCCGCAAAGGCCAAGGCCTTTTAACGCTTTTACTTCTATTAAGTCTCTTCTCTGTTGTGTTTGCCGTCATCGCCTCCACGGCCCAGCTTTGGTTCTTGCCACCTTCCAGCCTTAACGCCGCCTGGATGCCGCCTCATATGCTGGCTTACGACTTTATCTGGAATGCGATGCACGACCTGGCTCGCTGGGGCTTAAGCCAGGGCCTTTTGCCGGAGTCAGTGCGGCAATTTAAGTCGCAGGGCGTGCCTGCCTTTTTACCTTGGCTTGGTCTAGCGGCGTTTCTGCTTGCGCTTGCCGGTCTGGTTGGTCTGACTTCGTCGTTCACCCTGGCCTCGGCCCAGCCCGCAAGGCAGGAGGCTGAGCCTATTCTGGCCGAGGAGGGGGCTGCGCAAGAGCTGCCCATATCTCGCCGAAGGCTCGTTGATTCCGCCCTCCCTCCTTCCACAGCGCCTCCTCCTACAGCACCTCATGTCCATGGTGCCCAGGGGACTGCGAGCGAGCGGTCTGGCGCAAGCCGCGACCAAGATCATGGATTTGGTCAGCTCGTTGAAGAGAGCCTTTTGTACTCTGAGGCGCAGCTCTTGCATGCTCAAGAATCGGTCGAGCGCCTGCGAAGGGCTCTGGTCAACGTGTACTTAGATGCCGGATCAACAGCAACAGAAGACATGCAAGACCTTCGCACCAGTATTGAGGAGCTTGAAATTACCCTTGAAACCCTAAAGGGAGAGCAGCACCGGGTTATGGCCGCCTTGGTCAGTCAGGCTCCCTCATCTCATGTCCCAGCCGCCTCCCACTGACCTCGAAAAGTCTCTCGACGGCCTTCTGGCAGGGCTCGATAACCTTTTGGCCTCGCGGGACCGGCTGGCCTCGGCCCAGTCCATTCCTGTCGAAAACAATGCAGAGGTTGGGTTGCCTAGCGAGGCGGACTGGGAATTTTTGGGTCTTGTTGCCTCGGTGGGCTGGGTTGCTCTGTCCCCCGAACGGGTGGCGGGGATGGCACGGGGGGCAAGGGCGATGCTTCGTCGGCACTTGCGTAGGCGGGCCGCCAGCTTTGCTCTAGCCAATGGGCGGTCTCATCTGCTTTCCCCGCGCTGGGCTCGCCTGATGCGAAGCCTTGGCGAGGACCTGTTGATTGACCAGACCGATGATGCAGAAGGGCTTCTCCTATCAAGCGTTAAGCCTGTTTTGCCATCCGTACTTCTTCACGATTTGGCGAGCCTTGCCGGCCCAGTGGGCGAGACCCTTACCCTCATTCCGATGGCTCGGGGGCAGGCGGTCTACCTCCCGTCATTTCCCGAGCTTGGTCTTGCCACGCAGGCCGCTCAGGATCCCCATGGTCCCAATGGCGCCCATAGCGCCGAGAGCGCTTTATCGGCGGTTCATTGGTCCTTTCACGAGGGTGAGCCATGCCTTTTCTTTTGGCTCGATGACTACCTGGAACATCAGCCTGAGGTTTTAGGTATGGGGCTACTCGGATCGGGTGAAACCCGTCTCATCCTGCGAAGACCCTAAGAATCTGATTTTCAGTTGCAAAAGTTTCAATTAAGGTTGACACTAGGAATGTCAGGGAGGCTTTATGCCACAGTCTACGCTGTCCACGCTGGTTTATCACAGTCGCGCTTCTCAGCTTTTTACGGAGATCGATCTGCTGTATTTGCTCGCTGCAGCGCGCTCGCGTAATCAGGCCGAAGGTCTTACCGGCATGCTCGTCTACGATGATGGGCATTTTTTTCAGTGGCTTGAAGGGCCCGCTCTGCCTCTTCAGAGGGTGTGGACTGCCATTCGACACGATGCGCGCCATGAGGCCATCGAGGTTATTGCCGATTCTGAAATTCCTTTACGGCTCTTTAGCGATTGGCACATGCAGTTTGCTCATCGTGGGGGAAAGGCTGCACGAAACATCGACGGTCTTATTTTGGCACCCGATGATGTCTTGACAGCCTTGCATCAAAACCCACGAAGGGTCCCTGAAATTCTTGCAGAGTTCAGTTGCCTGGGTGCAGGCCCCTATGCAAGAGAACTTGGGTTTTAGGGTTTAAGCAAAAAGCTTTTTCACAAGAATCTGCGAGCGCCTGGCCTGATCGTAGGCCAGTTGGCGCGTTAACGGAAGCTCGTCAATGGCTGTGGGCTGAAACCCGCGCTTCAAAAACCAGTGCGTCGTGCGTGTGGTGAGCACAAAGAGTCTTTTTAAGCCCGCTTGGCGTGCCTGACCCTCAATGCTCTTGAGAAGTCGCTCTCCGTCGCCCATCTCGCGTGTATCCGACCGAACCATAAGGCAACCGAGTTCACCCATATCCGAACCCTCAAAGCTGTAGAGCGCCGCACATCCGAAAATAACGCCGTCATGCTCGATGACCGTAAAAAACTCAATGTCGCGTTCAATCTGGGCGCGACCTCTTGGAACCAGAGTTCCATCGGCCTCTAGGGGTTCAAGTAAAGACACAATGGCAGCGACATCGTCAACCGTTGCAGGCCGAAGGGCTTCAAGGGTCTCCTCGACAATCATTACGCCAACACCGTCGTGGGTAAAAAGCTCCAGCAGCAGGGCGCCGTCTTTTCTAAACGGCACGAGATGCGCGCGCTCAACGCCGCCCCGGCATGCTTTTAGAGCATGTTGAAGCGTGATACTTGCCTCTTCCCCAATGGCATCGCGTTGAATAAGCTGTTCAGCCTGCAATTCTGAAATCTCAACAAGAGGCTTACCGTTATCGTTAGGAACAGCCTCGTCCGTGACCAAAAAAATGAGTTTGGATGCGTCAAGGGCTATGGCGAGGCTGGCTGCAACATCTTCGAGTGACAAATTAAAGGCCTCGCCAGTTGGCGAAAAGCCCAGCGGCGGTACAAGAACAATAAAACCCGAGTCCAGAGCCTGTCGAATGGAGTCGGCCTCAACCTTACGCACCACCCCGGTGAGTTCGAAGTCCACACCATCGACAATGCCAACGGGTCGGGCTGTGACAAAGTTTCCACTCATGAGTCGAATGCGTGAGTTGCCCATGGGCGTATTGGGAAGGCCCGCCGAGAAGGCCGCTTCAATATCGAGCCTGAGTTCACCAGCGGCCTCTTTGGCGCACTCCAGCGCGGCACGGTCGGTAATTCGCAGGCTCTGGCTGTAATGCTCTTGAATATTACGAAGGCGAAGCTGCTCCTGAATTTGGGGCCTTGAGCCGTAGGTAATCACGAGTCGCATACCCATGGCCTGCAAGAGAGCGAGATCGTGCACAAGCGACTCGAGCTGACCTTCGGCTACCAGTTCTCCCGGAAACGCAATAACGAAAGTCTTATTGCGAAACGCGTGAATATAAGGAGCTACAGTACGTAGCCAACCAACGAAGTCGGGCTGATGATTCGAAGGGATCATGACAGGCTGTAAGAATCTCGGAGAGGACTGTACCGAAGGTTAGGAGGTTCAACGCCTCGGTGCAAGTGAAAACCTATAATTTGATT
>JAURFZ010000110.1 GCA_030834045.1 Burkholderiales bacterium | reverse complement strand
GTTCACCCGGACCTCGCAGGGCAAGATCGCGGCGTGCAAGCTCAAAACCATCGTCCGTCTCGTAAAGCGCCCGAAGTCTTACCTTTGCCGCCTCCGACAGAGGTTCTTGATAAAGAAGAATGCAGCTGCTCTGGCCAGAACCCCTTCCAACCCGGCCCCGCAACTGATGCAACTGGGCAAGGCCGAAACGCTCAGCATGGTCAACCACCATTACGCGCGCAGCTGGTACATCAACCCCTACCTCAATAACAGTGGTCGCAAGCAAGACAGTGAAATCACCGCGGGCAAAAGCCTGCATCACGGCCTGTTTATCTGCTGCCTTGAGCCTGCCATGAACCACCCCAAGCTCATCGCCCAAGATCGGCCTTAGCCATTGCTCCGTCTCCTCAAGCGCTGCAAGCGCCTTTTCATTGTCCTGCTGGCCTTCAATCACAGGGCAGACCCAATAGGCCTGAGAACCCTGCTCTCGCAATCGGCTCAAAGGCTCAACTAGTTCTTCGCGCCGCGACTGGGCAATAAGACGGGTGCGAATGGGCTCCCGGCCTGGAGGCCGCTCGTCAATCACAGAGACATCTAGGTCGGCCAGGTAGGTCATGGCAAGGCTTCGCGGAATGGGTGTGGCAGACATGCCCAGAACATGAACGCCCGCTTCGCGCAGGGCAATGCGCTGAGCCACACCAAACCGATGCTGCTCAGCCACCACCGAGACACCCAGACGAGCAAACTGCACGCTTTCTTGAATAAGGGCATGCGTTCCCACTGCGAGCGAGACTGTTCCATCTGCCAGCCCTGCAAGCCGCTCTCGGCGGTCACGCTCAGAAAGCCCCCCTTTTAGAAAAACAAGCCGCAGACCGAAACCCTCGAACCACTGCGAGAGTTTGGAATGCAATTGGGCTGCGAGAATTTCTGTGGGTGCCATCACCGCAGCCTGAAAGCCCGACCCAATTGCTGCAGCCACCGCAAGTGCTGCAATGACAGTCTTACCAGAGCCTACATCACCTTGCACCAGGCGGTGGGTCGCAACGGGGCGCGAAAGATCGGTCTGAACCTGCAGCCAAGCCCGTTGCTGCGCACCCGTGAGCTTAAAAGGCAGAGCCTGAAGCAGTCGCTGGCTTAGCCCCTTCTCGTCCTGCAAGACCGGAGCCGACGCTCGATGTCGACTGCTGCGAGCGCGGCGCAAGGCCAGTTGCTGAGCAACAATCTCATCAAGACGTATACGGTTCCAAAAAGGGCTTGCCTGCGACTGCATCTGAGCATGCAACGCTCGAACCGAGACGGGAAGACTTGGGAGGCCCAAGTGTTTTAAATAGGCCTCGGGCAGCCACTCGTCAGGACAATGCTCATCAAGCGCCCTTCGAATCCACTGGCCAAGTCGGTCTTGCGTTAGCCCCGAGGTGCTTGGATAGACAGCACGCAACGGCTGCTGGCTGAGGTCTTCTTCAGACAGCCAGCCCTTTTTCAATCGGGGATGAATGAATTCCAGCCCTGCTAGCCGACCGTAGCGAGGTACTCCAATCACCCGATAGCGAGCACCCTTGAACATCGCGGCCTGCATGGAGGCATTGAAATAAATGAAGCGAAGCTGAGCCTCGCCGGAGTCGTCCTTAACCCTAACCTTCAGCATGCGCCTTGGCTTAAAGACAACCTGCGACTCAAGAACCTCGACCTGGCATTGAACCGAGGGGCTTGCCTGTTCGGACCGAAAACTGAACTCTGCGCTTAGGCTTGCCAGTGACTGAACACTGGACTCGTCTTCAAACCGCAAAGGGAAGTGAAGGACAAGGTCGATGGGGCCAGCAAGGCCGAGCTTTTGTAAAACCTGTGGCCAGGATTTAGGTTTAGGCCCAGCATCTGCCATGGCGCGGCAAGCCTAGCCCGAGCTCTTACTTTACTTAGCTAAGCCACGACCGAGAGACTAAGCGAGCCAACCGAGGCAATTCGCGCCTCAAGACGATCCCCTACCCGAACCGGGCCGACCCCCGATGGTGTACCTGAAAAGATGAGGTCGCCGGGCTGCAGTCGATAGAAGTTGGACAGCACGCTAACCAACTCGGGCACCTTCCAAATGAGCTGGTTCAGGTCACCCTGCTGACGAATCTCACCATTAACAGAGAAGCTGATCTCGCCTGCCGACGGATGGCCAATATCGGAGGCCAAGACCACCTGAGAGCACGGCGCTGCATTCTCAAACGACTTGCCGGGCTCCCAGGGCCGACCAAGCTTCTTTGCCTCGGCCTGCAGGTCTCGGCAGGTCATATCAAGCCCCACTGCATAACCAAGAACATGGTCAAGGGCATTCTCAACGGCAATCGCCTCGCCAGCCTTTCCAATCACAACCACCATCTCCACCTCGTGATGGACGTCTTGGCTTTGCTTAGGAAAAGGAAAGTCCGCATTCACGTCAAGGCTCTCGGCATTTTTTTGAAAGAAAAAAGGTGGTTCTTTATTGGGGTCATGCCCCATCTCAACGGCATGCGCCTCGTAATTGCGGCCAATGCAATAAATGCGGTGCACAGGAATGAGTTGCGCGCTACCCTGAATGGGCAGGGTCGCAGGGGCGCTAGGGGGAAACAGGTAGTTGGATGAGGTCATAGGTACAGGGGCTCTCAACAGAGGTTTAGGGAAGGCTTTATTTTAGGCCCTTTCAGGCTAGACTACGGATATGCGACAGGTTCTTGCAAACAGCCACGTGACTTTTCACTACAGGCTTGAACTGGCCGATGGGCAGGTCTTGTTCGACACCTTCACCGAGCACCCTGCCACCTTGCAGCTTGGCGAGGGGCAATTCGCAGAGGGGCTTGAACGCTGCATGATTGCCCTGCAAGAGGGCGAAGAGAAAACCTATCAGCTTGGTCCTGACGACGCCTTCGGGCCGCGCAACCCAGAACTCATACAGCGTATTGCCCGCACAGCCCTTAAAGACCATCTTGACCCCAAGGACCCACTATCCCCCGGCGACCTGCTTGAATTTCCCAGCCCGGACGGCGGGCGTTTTGCAGGTATTTTCAAGGGCTGGCAAGACGAGGCAACCGGTGTATTCGACTTCAATCATCCCCTGGCCGGTCAGGCCTTATCCTTTCATGTACTTATTGTTGGGGTACTCTAGTCAGCATGAATCAGCCACCCGAAGAAATTATTCTTGCTGAACCTAGAGGCTTTTGTGCGGGTGTCGATCGCGCCATTGAAATTGTCGAGCGAGCCCTCACGAAGTTTGGCGCGCCTATTTATGTGCGGCACGAAATTGTTCATAACGACCATGTGGTTGCAGACCTTCGGGCAAAAGGCGCTATTTTTATTGAAGACCTCAATGAGGTTCCGTTAGGGTCAAGAGTCATTATGAGCGCCCACGGCGTAGCACGTCAGGTTCGAGCCCACGCCGATAAGCGCTCGCTTGAGGTATTTGATGCCACCTGCCCGCTCGTCACCAAGGTGCACGTTGAGGTTCGAAAGCTTGCGGCCGAAGGCTACGAAATTGTGATGATTGGTCATCACGGGCACCCAGAGGTTGAGGGCACTATGGGCCAGCTTGATTCCGGCATATATCTGGTGGAAGACGAAGAGCAGGTTGCCCAACTACAGGTAAAAAAACCCGGGAAGCTTGCCTATGTCTCGCAGACAACGCTTTCCACGGATGACACTCTATCAATTGTCAATGCACTAATTAAAAAATTCCCAACTATTCGCAGCCCTAAATTCAGCGACATCTGTTACGCCACCCAGAACCGCCAAGACGCTGTCAAACTCATGAGTAACCAGGTTGATGTTGTGCTTGTTGTAGGCAGCAAAACCAGCTCCAACAGCAACCGACTGCGTGAGGTTGCCGAGCGATTCGGCGTTCCTGCCTATCTTATTGATGGCGCAGAAGATCTCAACCCCGAATGGCTTGAGGGTAAGCTTCGTGTCGGCATTACAGCGGGAGCCTCCGCGCCCGAAGCCCTGGTTCAAGGCCTGGTACAGGCGGTGAAAAACCTTGGTGCGGGCGCTGTTCGTCGGCTTCCCGGTGCAGAAGAGCATATTCGGTTTCCCTTGCCCAAAGGCCTTGGTCTACCTCACGAGGCAGCAGCAAAAAGCTAAGGGCTCCGCGGGTCCCGCGCATTTGGGGGCAAGCAGTCCTTCCTTTATCATTACGGCATTGCCGGTGTAGCTCAGTTGGTAGAGCAGCGCATTCGTAATGCGAAGGTCGAGGGTTCAATTCCTTTCACCGGCACCATCTTGTTTTCTGTTCGAATCTACGCGGCCTGAAGAGGACGGATCTGTCGAAGGCTCTTCGCCATTTCGCTTTTTGCAATGGCGGCATCGTAATCAAGTTGAAGCCCGGTCCAAAAGTTGTCATTGAGACCAAAATAACGGGAGAGCCTGAGTCCCGTATCTACGGTGACTGCTCTTTTACCAGCAATGATTTGGCTAATCCGAATTTGGCTGACCCCAATGTCTTTCGCCAATCGATAGGCAGTAATTCCCATCGGTTCAAGGAACTCATGATGTAAGACTTCTCCCGGCCTGGGGTAAGGAATTTTTCTTATGATGCTGTCCTCAATGGTAGTCAACAATTTCGACATCAATTACATTCCGACCAAGAAAACGAAAGCAAATACGCCCGGCAGGCTGGTCGCTCCCTGCGTGTCGACAACAATATCTCCGTACTTACTCAGCGAGCGTCCCCTTGAGCTACTCGGTGTTAGGCACCAGTCCAATCTGCACGAAAACCCCTAATTGGCCATTTCGGGTACAGAACAGCGTGCTACTCCGGTATGAAACAAAATAATAAGTTATTGATTAATGATGTATTTTACGTAGCAAGCATTATTCGTAATGAAAAGGTCGCCAGTTCGAATCCGGCGAGCGGCACCAGACGGTCATCTCAGGGTATTTTTGCTATACCTGTCAGAGCACAAGGCTCGTCTTCGTTTCCACACTGTCTCAGACCTAAAAAAAACCCGTGTTTTGACCCTTTTGAGGGGTTTTTAATACTCGCTGGGCAGTATGTGTTGATTTGCATCCAAAACTGACCCAGTGGGGGTCAGGTTTCGGTGCAAATTAACAGCTGTTGTTTTACATCCAAAACTGACCCACTTAGCCGGGTAATTTGCATCTAAAACTGACCCATGTAAAACACTAGCCCGCTTGGCAACGAGCGGGAGATATGGAGTGATTGACATGGCGAT
>JAURFZ010000010.1 GCA_030834045.1 Burkholderiales bacterium | reverse complement strand
GCCCCTTTCTGGTTGGGCACAAGCACCACCAAAGCCACGCCGGGCTTGCGCGTAATGCCTTGCATAACATCGTGGGCGTCGGCCATTTGCGGAATTGCCTTGGGCGAGACAAACGAGGTCACCTCAATGCGAGGCAGGCCCGCATTCATAAGGCCCTGAACCAAGGCTATTTTCTGTGGAGTGCTGACAAGTTTGCTTTCATTCTGAAGGCCATCGCGTGGCGAGACATCACATAGAACCACCTGCCTGGGCCACGGGCTTGTCATCGAATGACTCCTTTGGTTTGAAGGTCTGCCAGTTGCGCAGCGGTGAAGCCCGCCTGCGTGAGCACCTGGTGGGTGTGTTCGCCAAGCTTCGGTGCGCGCTGCCAGATGGCGCCGGGTGTTTCGGAGAGCTTTGGAACAATACCGGGCTGGGTAAGAGGCTCGCCATCGTAGGCCGTGGTTTCCACCAGCATGTCACGCGCCCGGTACTGCGGGTCGCTGGCAATGTCCGCAGCTGTGTAAACCCGACCGGCCGGAACACGCACCGATTCAAGCAAGGCCATCACCTCGTTCACGCTGCGTGTGGAGGTGAACTGGCCAATGGCCTCATCAATTCGCTCGGCCTGTTTGGCCCGGCCGGCGTTGTTTGCAAGCTCGGGGTCATCGCGTAAGTCGGGCCGGTTAATAGCCTCCATAAGACGCTTATAAATGCCATCGCCATTGCCCGCAACAAGCACCAGCCCATCGGTGCAGCTGTAGGCGTTTGAAGGTGTAATGCCCGGAAGGGCCGAGCCCGCGGGCTCTCGCACAATACCCGCCTGGCAGTATTCGGGCACAAGGCTTTCCATGACGTTAAAGACGGATTCTGACAAGGCGACATCAACTACCTGGCCTCTGCCGGTTTTACGACGCGCCTCAAGTGCTGCAAAAATACCCACTACTGCATGAAGTGAGGCAAGCGTATCGCCAATGGAAACCCCCACGCGCACAGGCTTACGCCCGGGCTCTCCGCTTAGGTAGCGCAGCCCGCCCATAGCCTCGCCAATGAGTCCGAAGCCGGGGTTCTTGCGATAGGGGCCAGTCTGACCAAAGCCCGAGATGCGAACCATGATGAGCCCCGGGTTGTCTTTGGCCAGGCTGTCGTAATCCATGCCCCATTTCTCTAGTGTGCCGGGGCTGAAGTTTTCAATAAGAACGTCCGCCTGGCCCGCGAGTTTTTTGGCAATGTCCTGACCCTCGGGCACCCGAAGGTCAAGCGCTACCGACTTCTTATTGCGTGACTGCACGTGCCACCAGAGCGAAACGTCGTTGCGCATCACCCGCCAGTTGCGCAGGGGGTCGCCGCCCTCGGGGGGCTCAAGCTTGATTACCTGAGCACCAAAATCGGCCAGGGTTTTTGCACAGAAGGGCCCGGCAATAAGCTGACCCATTTCCAGCACCTTGAGGTGTGAAAGGGGTAGGGCAGCAGCGGCTTCAGGATCGCTCATGACGCCTATCCCCTATCAATCTCCGCAAAAGCCTCTCGCACCAACCGGGTGCTCTCGACGCCCGCAGGAACCCCACAGTAAATGGCTGCCTGCAGAACAATCTCCTGAATTTCCTCGCGTGTAAGGCCGTTGTTTAGAGCGCCTTTTACGTGAAGCTTGAACTCGTGATGTCGGTTCAGAGCGATAAGCATGCCCAGGTTCAAGATGCTGCGCGAACGGTGATCAAGCCCGGGCCGGTTCCAGATCTCTCCCCAGCAGTAACTGGTGACAAGCTCTTGCATGGGCCGACTAAAGTCGTCTGCCGAGGCCAGTGACTTCTCGACATATTCCTTGCCAAGCACCTTCGAACGCGTTGCGAGCCCAGCTTCGAACAAAGTTTTATCCATTGTGATTTCTCCATACTGTGTCGACGCTAGCTTAGCGCAGTCATGCCGGGCCCATGTTCCATGCCTTCGGTTTTCAGTGACGCACCGCTTCTTGACCCGAAAAACGACTACGTATTCAGGCGCCTCTTTGCCCAGCGCATCGATTTATTAACTGAACTTTTGAGCCTAGTTCGGGGAGATACCGAGCTTGAGGTGCAGTTAGAGTTGAACTTCTTAGAGCTACCCAAGCTGAAACATCGGAGTCGTCCCCCTATTTATAAAAACCAGCCAGCCAAGAAGAACACGACAGTACCGGCTGCCAAGACGGCAAGCAAATTGCGCCAGAGCCACCAGGCAAAAATTCCTGCGAGCCCGGCCATCCACCGTGGGTTGTCAAGACCTAATGCAAGCTCTCCCGCAGGGGCCAGAAACTGTGGGGCAATCACGGCCGCAAGCGCGGCCATTGGGGCATATCGCAGGCCGATCACAAGCCAGCTAGGAAGCTGAAGGCGCTCAGGCAAAAAAAGCGCTGCCGAGCGCGACAAAGATGTGCAGACACCGAGTCCAATCAAGGCAACCCAGATCTGAACCTCGGTCATGATCGCTTCTCTGCGGTGCCTTGTTGCTGTCGAGTTACGTAATGGTGAACAAGAACAGCGGCGATAAGACCAACACAAATCGAAAGTAGCAGCCCTAAGTTCATGGGAAGACTAAGAGAAAGGAGCGAGGTTATGGATGCCACAACGACACAAGCCAGCCCAGCCTTGTCGCGAATCATGGGCATCAAAACGGCTAAAACGGCAAGAGCCGCCAAAAAAGCCAAGCCTGAGTTGGCAGGAAGCTGACCCGTTAGCCAGATACCTAGAACAGAGGCAGCCTGCCAAGAGACCCAGCTCATAAGGCTGCCCATACGAAAGTAGATCACCGGGTCAAAATCGGGCGGCGGTGACGCCACACGACGATTCACACTGGCAGCCACAATGTCGGTAATAAAGGTGCCGTGCAACAGGCGGCTTTTTAAGGTTAGCGAGGCCATCCAGTCTCGGTGGGCCAAGGCATAAATAACGAACCGCAAGTTAATCACAAAGGCGGTAATCCATATAAGCCAAAGCGGGGCCGCCACGGCAATAAGTGGAAGGGAGGCCAGTTGTGCTGTGCCGGCGTAGACAATGAAGGTCATACCGATGGCCTGCCAAGGCGTCAAACCCGACTCAACCATAGCAATGCCCGTCACGCAACCCCAGATAGCCATCGCCAGCATTCCGGGGGCAAGATCGATGAAGGCCAGACGGGCGCTTGGATGTGCGAGGAAGGAGGTCCAGTGAAAAGGCTGGCGCAATGGAGTCTTTAAGGTGATTTTTACCTGGTGAACGATACCTGAACCTTCGCCTGCTTTGAATAAGATGCCTTGTCCGCTCTGCCCTTGGTTCGAGTTCTATTGAGTTGGCCTGGTGCTTGCCTAGAAGTAGATGGGTTGTCATAAGGCCAATTGAGCGACCCCTAGGACCTGAGCTTAGGGGATTCGCGTGCTGCTGCTTTTGAGACTGATAAGGTTTCAGCTTCGAACTGTGTTCAAGGTGAGGCGCTGCAGCGAATGGGACATTTACTTGCCGATATTGTTCTGGGCTTGCATCTTGCAATTGCAGTTTTCATAACCACTGGCCTAGTCCTGATTCCCTTGGGCGGCTACAGGGGTTGGTTTTGGGTCAGAAACCGCCGTCTTCGGTTACTGCACGCTGGCCTTATGGTCTTTGTTGCGATGGAGGCCGTGCTTGGCATTGCATGCCCACTTACCGTGCTGGAGTCGTCGCTTCGTCAACAGGAAGCACCTGACTACTTTCTTGCCGACCTCATGCATCGCCTTCTTTATTGGAATGCACCGCTTGAACTCTTCCTTGTTCTTTACCTTGTCTGTGCGCTCTGGGTCTTGGTTCTATGGCGTTGGGTACCACCGCAAAGGCCGACGAATGTTTAACGTTTGCATACGCAACAAGCATGGACTTCAGCCCTTAAACTATGGGCATCGCTCCGAAAACCAAACATAAGGAAGGCAAAGGCGCCATGGATGTGATGATGATTGTTGCGAAACTCGAAATTGCGCTGCTCTTTCTTTTTGTGTGGCGTGCCTGGCAGCTTGGCGAGTTTAATTAGGAATGTCGCCGCTGAATCTGCGTGACTGAAATATTTCTTCGCTCGGGGTAGATTTTCCGAAGGGCCGCCTCGG
The DNA here is from genome assembly GCA_030834045.1 of Burkholderiales bacterium. Taxonomy (GTDB): domain Bacteria; phylum Pseudomonadota; class Gammaproteobacteria; order Burkholderiales; family Burkholderiaceae_A; genus Hahnella. The sequence goes on along the minus strand of JAURFZ010000010.1, from coordinate 16,162 downwards.
CAGCCTTGGGGCAGTCTCCATAGACCTGCATGGTCACTGTTTCGTTGAGCTGACTATCGGTCTGGTCACTGCCTTCGTAGTCAAATGAGACGTCTGAGTAATGCCAGGTGACCTTGGGTCGGGCGGCAAGGCCAGAACGTCGGCGCTTGCGCGAGTGCGCAGCCGCTTTGCTTTGAAACTGGCTTGCATATTGGCTGTCCCCCGAGGGGTCTAACAAAAAAAGAAGTCTCACGATAACAACTGAGGCGAGAAACCAGTACGACCCGAAAAACACCGATGCGAAGACAAGTGCGAATAAGCCCAGGCCTGCTATGACTTGAACAGCGGACGGTCTGTTAACAGAGGGGACATGTTCGAACTGTGCGCGAACCCAAGACGCAATCATGAGTAAATGATAAATTCTGGGTTTCCCGTTTGCTTTAAGCACCCCCACGGGTTCTATGTGTTTTTCTTGGTAATTTCCCTAGGTACTACCACCCTCTATGCTCCCCGCTAGCCGCATTGATGCACAGGGTCAGCCCGTGATCGACCTCTGGGCTATTCTCAAAATTGCATTCCCACTTTTTGTCCAGGCGGGCCTGCAGGCGGCGTTGAATCTTATCGATACATGGTTTATTGGCCGTATCAGCGTTGAGGCGCTGGCCGGCGTTGGAGGTGTCTATTGGCTGGTTCTCGGCCTGCTTTTCTTTCTAACGGGTATTGGTATGGCGGTACAAACCCGCGCCGCGCAGTTCTACGGGGCGGGCAGGCGGGCCGACGCCGCGGCCGAGGTTTGGTCTGGGCTCTATATCGCATTGGTAGCCATCCCTCTTTGTCTAGTCCTTGCCTGGATAGGCCAATTCTTAGTCCCCCTACTAGGCGTTTCCTCAGCCATTCAAGAGCAGGCCCTTGCGTATTGGAGTCCTCGCGTCTGGGGAGGCCCCTTCATCATCGCCGAGACTGCTGTGCTTGCCTTTTTTATGGGAATTGGCCGAGTCAAGCTGGCCTTGGTGGTCAATGTTTTTATTCTGGTGGTGAATACCTTGCTTAACGCGGTCTTTGTGTTTGGCCTTGGCTTTGGAGTGGAGGGTATTGCCTGGGCCACCACATTTTCGATTGGCACAGGCCTTATCTTCTCCCTTGTATTGTTCCTCTCGCCTTCCATGCGAGCCAATTACAACTCCCACAAGGGCTGGCGACTCCGCCCTGTTGCTATGAAGGGCCTGCTCTTTCTTGGACTTCCCATAGGTTTTTCAATTGGGGTAGATATTCTAGGGTTTGCCGTCTTTCAGGCCATGATGACAAGGCTTGGCGCTATTGAGGGGGCGGCCTCGCAGGTCGTTATTATGCTCACCTCCGCTGCTTTCTTACCTGCCGTAGGGCTTGGTAAGGCAGGTACTACCCTCGTGGGGCAGTCCATTGGCGCAGGCGAATACGTATGGGCCCGGCGCCTTGGTAATCGTGTTATTGCGCTATCGGTTATATATATGTTCTTGTTTGGTCTGCTGCTTGCGTTCTTTGGCCAGCAACTGGTGACGTGGTTTATTTCGCCTGACGACCCATCCGCTCTGGCCTTAATTGCGCTTGGGACCCAGCTTGCGTTGATCGCCGCCTTCTATCAGGTCTTTGATGGCCTGCATCTAGGCGCGGTCTTTTGTCTGCGAGGGGCCGGGGACGCCAAGACACCAGCCCTGGTTTTGTTTGTTCTGTCTTGGGGCTTCTTTATTCCGCTTACCTATGTACTTACCTTTGAACCCGGTCAGGGCTGGTTCAGTTCGCTTCCTGCCCTGGGCTATGGCGCCGTGGGAGGTTGGTGGGCTGCAAACGTTTATATCCTCGTACTCTCGATCTTTCTGGCCTGGCGCTGGTGGAAGGGCGCGGTCTTCCAGAGGGTTGTGGCGTGAGTCACATCCATCAGGCTCAGCACAGCAGCCATACGGGCGGTTTTGCCCTTGTAAGGTCGCACGACCTCTCCCAGTTACGCGAGCTTTTTATTCGGTTTCAGCAGGCCAATGCGTTACCACCTTTGCATGCTGAAACCATCCTTGTGCAAAGCAATGGTCTTGCCCAGTGGTTGCGTCTTGGCTTTGCGCAAGCCCAGGGCTGTGCCACAGGACTTAATTTTAGTTTCCCCTCGCGCTTCATCTGGGAGGCCTACCGCGCGGTCCTTGGGCACAACAACGTTCCAAGCCAGTCAAGCCTCGACCAATCAAGCCTTGTCTGGCGGATCATGCGCGTGCTGCCTGAGTTTCTGCAGCAACCTTCTGCAGAAGCGCTACGTCACTTCGTTGGTAAGGCACAGGGTTCAACCCAACTCTTAAATGGGCTGCGGCATTATTGGCTCAGTTCTCAGCTTGCTGATCTTCTCGATGCCTATCAGGTCTATCGCGCCAATTGGCTGCAGCAGTGGGAGAAGGGCAAGTGGCCCGAAGAACTACAAAGCTACAAACACCATCAGTGGCAGGCAGATCTCTGGAAGGCAGTCATTGAACAGGCACAGGACGACAGCGCGGGCTCAAAGCAATACGCGACGCTTGGTCAAGGACAGCATGAGCTGCGCCTTGGTCGAGCCGACAGCTTTGCCGCTTTTAAAAAGGCAGTCTTAGGCCAGTCACTCCAGTCAACACGGCCGGCAGGGCTTCCCGAGCGACTCATTGTCTTTGGCATCGCCTCGATGCCCGAGCAACAGCTCGAAGTGCTCGCGCTTATTGCCCGATGGACCAAGGTGCTTGTATTCATCCTAAGTCCAACGTCCCACTGGGTTGAGCGAGATTCAGGCCATCCTCTGCTGGCCCGCTGGGGACGGCAAACGACAGATTTCACACAATTGCTTCTCCAACTTGAAGAGCGAGCACATCGGGAACATCAGCTGCGTCCTATAAGCCTTGCGCTGGGGAAGGGCTCCTCAGAACTCTTTGAGCCCCGACCCGAAAACCATAGGCTTGCAAAGCTTCAGAACACGGTCTTAAGCAACGCTCATGACCCTTCAAAAAAAGCCTACGCGCCCGATGACTCTATTGAGTTCTTCACCACGCACAGTCCTCTGCGAGAGCTTGAAGTTCTGCATGACAAACTTCTTGATGCCATGCAAAGGCTGCCAGGTCTACAGCCTCGTGACATTTTAGTTATGGCGCCTAACCTTGGGCAGTATGCCTGCTACATACCAGCCGTTTTTGGCCCCGTATTCGCAGGTGATTCCCGCGCGCTGCCATTTTTTATTGCAGATGCAAGCAGCCATGAAACACAGCCACTGGTGCATGCTTTTTCATGGCTTTTGAAGGCCAATGGTCAGCCCATTGATGCCGAGGAACTGCTTGCCTTTATTGAGAATAACCTGGTCATGCGACGGTTTCAGTTCTCCGGCGACGATCTGGAAACCCTGCGTGACTGGGTGGGTCAGGCGGGTATTCGCTGGGGTCTCAATGCGCACCATCAGCAGGCGTATCTAAGCGCACTCGTATCCAATGACGCCCCTGCAGATGAGCAGGGGGCCGGGCCTTTAAGCGGACGCCCATTTGTTGATTCCAATAGCTGGGCCGCGGGGCTTAAGCGTTTGCTACTTGCCTATGCCGCGGGTCATTCCATGAGCCCGTGGCAGGGTATCGCCCCCGCCACAGATCTTGACCTTCGGCCCGAGCTTCTTAACAAGCTTCTTGAGCTTCTTCAATTTCTTGAAAAAACACTGCATCAGTTTCAGGTCAATGCCTCGGTCTCCCATTGGTGCGATAGGCTTAATGAGCTTGCTCAGGATCTTTTAAAAACCCATGGACCTTCGGTATACGACACCGAGCGTCTTCTCAACATCGTTCAACAAAGCCTTCAGGCCTGGGGAAACGAGGCAAGGCTGGCAGGTTACGCCCAGGCTATTCACTGTCGTGTCGTTCAAGAGCATTGGCTGCCCGAGCTTACCGGCGAGCGTCTGGCCCAGCGTTTCTTTAGCGGTGGTATTACCTTTGCAAGCTTCACACCACTTCGCTCCATTCCCTTTCGAGTGGTCTGTCTCTTGGGAATGGCCGATGGTCAGTTCCCGCGGCCGAATCACCAGTTTGACATTGACCTGATGTCCGCCGTGCCTCAGGCCGGCGACCGTTCCCGTCGCGACGATGATCTGACCTTATTGCTTGAGGCTGTTGGTGCAGCCCGCGATAAGCTACTGGTGTCCTGGGTTGGAAGGCGCATACAAGACAACTCGGAATGCCCGCCCTGTCTTCCTGTCCAGCAGCTATTAAATGAGCTTGGCCATAGCCCCACTGTCGGGGAGAGCTCGCTTATTAGGGTGCATCCCCTTCACAGCCATGACCCCGGTTACTACGACGATCAGGCCGGTGGGTTTACCTATCGGCCACGTCCTTCAAGGGACCTATTAACGGCGGTTGCAGAATCAGCAAGCAACCCGGCAGCGCAGATGCAGACTAATCAGGCCGATGCCTCGCTTTCTCAGCTTCAAACCTTACTTACCCGACCAGGCTTCGTGTTTTACGAGCATGGTCTTAGGGCGCGCCTTGGGCCGAGTAACCGCTCTTTGCTTACGGAAGAACCCATTGCACCGGAGTCGCTTGAGCGATGGCAATTGAAGACAAGGCTTTTGCAGCAGCTTCAAACCCAGCTTCAGTCAGGCCTTGATCCCCAGGCTGCCATAGGACGTGCCCAAGACTGGCTGCGGGCCTGTGGCTTGTTACCGCAAGGTGGTTGGGCCGAACCTTTCTGGCACGACCTGCAGCCCGACCTCACCTGGCTCGCAGAGCATTACATAGCCCGGGCTGCAGACACCCGCTCTGCCTTTACAGCCTCGAACCCCTTGAAGTCCAGCGCCGACCTGGTGCGGCTCTGGCCCCAGCACCTGCAGCGATGCCTCGCGACACAGGGCACATCGGTTGTGCTCTATTCAGTCGACGGTATCGCCGAGCTGCCCACGCTCTCCTGCGACCAGGCGAAGCTTTATTGGGCTGAGCTCTGTCATAACTGGCAGCTCGCCTGCCAGTCACCCTTACCCCTCACGCTCAAAACAGGCTGGGCCTGGGCATCAGCGGGCCTCACACTTTCTGAAGATGCGGGTCGCGAAGCAGTTCAGGCAAAGGCCTATAAGGACGCAGCCCAGAAGTACGACATCGGTTCTTTTAACGACGAAGAAGTAAAAGAGCAGCCGTTTCTGCGCTGGCATTACCCCGAGTTCAAGCAGCTTGAGCAAAGTCAGGACTTTGCTCAGTTCGCGCAGTCGCTCTATGGCCCCATTGTTACGAATCTTCAATGGACGAAGCGAGAAAGGCATGCAAGGTGAGAACCGAAAGCCTTGGTGTCACCATGCCTTTACGAGGCTGGCGTCTTATTGAGGCCAGCGCAGGCACGGGCAAAACCTACACGCTTGAACTTCTTTTTCTTCGGCTTTTGTTGGGACGTATTCAGGACTCTGCTAGCCAAGACCATGGCCCAAGCTTCACCATCGATCAAATTCTGGTCATGACATACACTGAGGCTGCCACGCAAGAGTTACGCCGGCGGCTTGGTCAGCGTATTGCGAAGGCAGAGCGCGAGGGTCATGACCCCGATCTTGGCTATTTAACCGACGTGGATCGACTACGCCTGCAGCAGGCCAGTCTTGCGCTCGATCAGGCCAGTATCAAAACCATTCACGGCTGGTGTGCACAGATGTTGACCGACCATGCACTCCTTTCCGGTCAGCCGCTTAACCAAGAGCTGGTTCCTAACAACGAGGAACAGCTGCGTCAGGCTGTGCTTGATTACTGGCGCTGCCACTACCTCAGCCTCGACAACGATTCCATTGAGCTTGTTCGGCAGGCCTTTGCATCGCCTTCGGCCATGCTTACGATGCTCAATAACCGGCTCGGTCTGCAGCAACAAGGTGGTTTACTGCCTTCGGTTCCAACACTTCTTCGGCAATGGCAGATGCACTGCGCCAGTGTCATTGCCCAACAGCGTGAATGGCTGAAGCAGCAGTTACCACTCATTGAAGGCTTCCTTACGAAGGCGAGGCAGGCAGGGTGTTTCAACGCGAGGGCCTTCAACAGCAGTAACGAGTCGAAGTGGCTTACCGTGCTCTATGACTGGGCTCAGCGTAGTGAAGATGATCGGTCGCTACCAGGCCTAACCGAGGCCGGACAGAAAAGGTTGTGTACAGATGGAATGCGAGCCATTTGGAACGCTCCTGCAGGTTATCCTGCCACACCTTTTCTTGACGGTTTTCCGGACTTTTGGCAAACACTCCAACAGCTGCCAAGCCTACGTTCTGTTTTATTCAATCATGCGCTTGCTGCCGTCTCTGAGAACCTTCAGCTCAGCCAGAGTCGCGCCGGCCAGTGCGGCTTTGACGACCTCTTACGCAACCTTGCGCAAGGGCTTCAGGCAAGCACAGCCGAGCTACTTGCAAGCCGTATTCGTCGTCGGTTTCCTGTGGCCTTGGTTGATGAGTTTCAAGACACCGACCCTTTGCAGTTCTTTATCTTGGAGTCAATCTACCCTTTGCGTCGTCAAGATGAATGGCAAAGCCTTGTTTTGGTAGGGGACCCGAAGCAGGCCATCTACTCGTTTCGGGGTGCCGATGTTGAAACCTACTTGAAGGCTCGAGAGCAGACCGCTGACGACCACTGCCATCGACTTGAAACAAACTACCGATCACAACCAGGACTCGTTGCCGCAGTTAATGCATTATTCAAACGTACAACAGGTGCACGGCCTGGCTACTTCGAGTTTCATTGCGCCAGTGCTTGCGAGTCAAAGACAGACCTTCATTTGAACGGGCAAAAGCCCATTCCACTTCAGTTTTTCTTGCTTGAAGAAGCGGTCGATAAGGCCGGTTCGAAGGAAGTTCTTTTTGAACTTGCTGAACGGGCTGCGCTTGAAATAGGCTCACTGCTTCAATCGAGCGCGTTTATTAAAGCCAAAGAAAACCTTTCAGCCGATGGCCCACCCATTTGCCATGCCCTACGGCCATCGGACCTTGCCGTGTTAGTTAACAGCCGTCGTCAGGCAAGCCTAATGAAACAGGCGCTGCAGCGTCTGCACCTAGCCTCTGTCTATTTATCTGAGGCAGATTCGGTTTTTGAATCTCAGGCGGCACAGCTACTTCGACTTCTACTGCATGCGTGCCTGGAAGCACCCCGGCCACGTCCCTTGCGTGCTGCCCTTGCCCATCCAGTCTTCGGCTTCTCAGATCAGGCTCTTAAGAATGTGATCGCGGACGATAGGCGTTTTACCCAATGGACCGAGGCGTTTGTGCAGTTCCAACGAGTCTGGCAGACGAAAGGCATTCTGGCCTGCGGTCGGGCCATGATTCATGCGCTTGGTCTCGACCCATTTCATGCAACCAGCCGTGGCGAAGAAGTGCTCGAGCCGCCAGAACGAACGGTGACCGACCTTGGTCACTTGCTTGAGCTTCTCGAAGAGGCCTCCTTGGAGGTCTCTGGACCTCGTTCGCTCTTGCATTGGTTTGACACCATGGTCACACGCGATGCGTCGCTCACCCGCCCGCAAGACAATCGCCTCCTTCGTATGGAGTCCGATCACGACCGAATAAAAATCGTCACCGTCCACAAGTCAAAGGGGCTGGAGTACCCCGTGGTGATACTTCCCTTCGCAATGCAGGCCTCCTCTCCAAAAAACCTTACAGTCTTCGAGAGGAATGCTAATGGGGAGCGTCGAATGGTGGTCGATCCTACCGAGCTGCAAAAGACGCTTGCCCGCCAGGAACAGTTCGAGGAAAGTCTTCGAAAATTCTATGTAGCCATAACCCGAGCGCAACACTTATGCTTGGTGGGGCTTGGCCCGATGAGCCAGTACAAGGCCTCCGCACTTTTTCAACTGCTTGGCGATGGCGAAAAGGGTTCGCAAGACGGCACCAGTCTCTGCAGCCTTGCTCATAACTTTATTAACCAACACCCTAGGCATGCTGCCATGGTCCCCCGAATTTCGCTATCGAAGGCCATCGCACCTCAGCCGGGTAACGTGCGTTCGCAAATGCCTGCAGGCGTACCGCGCATCTTCGACAGCAAGTCCTTAGAGTTTTGGGGGTTCACCAGTTATTCGGGACTTCTCAAGCTTGGGAAGCAGGCCAACGAAGAACGTTTTGTGAAGAAGACATCGGCAGCCATTGCAGCCGAGTCGGCGCAGGATGACCAGGCGCTTGAGGAGTCCCGTGTTACCGATACCGCTGGCATCACTGCTGGCATTACCAGCACAAGCATTACGAGCACTCGTGTGACTAACCTTACCAATTCGGCCGACTGGTCTGGCCTTGGTTCAGGCAATGTCTTAGGAAGTGATATCCATAAACTTCTCGATGCCGCTGCTCGGCGTGGATTCGCTGAGGTTGCACAGTTCACACCAGGCGAGATGCTGAGCTTTGTGCAGGCCCAGGGCTTTCATGTTGATCGGCAGCAGCATTTTGCGACCTGGCTTACCGGCAGTCTGCACTTCCCACTTTTCTCCCCAGCGCATCTGGAGGCCCTTGGCCTTGCAACATCGCCAAGCCTTGCCTCCCTCGTCGTGTATGTCCCCGAGATGGAGTTCTGGCTTCCCGCCGAAAGACTTAACCTGCAGGCTCTTGACCACTGGCTTCACCAGAACTGTCTACAAGACTTGCGGGAAAGCCACGGTAGCCTTGGCAGCCCTAGCAGCCCTAGCAGCCCTAGCATTGCGCGCCCAGCCTTAACACATCAGCATTTTCAGGGGATGGTCAAAGGCTTTATCGACTTGTGTTTTGAACACCAGGGTCGTTACTTCATTGCCGATTACAAATCGAACTGGCTTGGCATGCAGGCGTCTCATTACCAAGGCCAAGGCATGATGCAGTCCATTGCAGAGCATCGTTACGACCTGCAATACAGCCTTTACTGCCTGGCGTTGCATCGGCACCTTAAGGCAAGGCTTCAGACCAGTTACCAGCCTCAGGTGCATTTTGGCGGGGCGCTTTACCTGTTTCTGCGAGGTATGACTGCTCCCGATACCGGGCGATTCTTTCAAGCCTTTACCCCCAGCCAGCTTACCGAGCTCGAGCGGCTGCTTCATGTGCAGGGCGATGCATGACAGACGCCAAGCAAAGCCTTTATCACGAGCTTCTTGCCTTGAGCGAGCGCGAGACCATTCGGCAGCTTGATACGGCGCTCGGTCGGTTTGTTGAAGAGGCCAGTGCAAAGGGGGGGGCGGGGGCCTGTGCGCAGGACAGTGCCCAAAGAGAGGCATGGGTGCATCTTTTGGTGCAGATAGTAAGTGCGAGGCTTAGCCGTGGTGAGATCAGCCTTCATCTTAATGAGCTAAGTGCTGCCTCGGGAAGCTATCTTTTGCAGGCGATTGCAGACTGCGTCTGGCTAAAGAACGAAGACTCTCCACAAGGCAGGCGGGCAGATCAGGGTGGCCAAGCTGAAGAAATAAATATGGCAGCCTTGCTGCAGGCCACGCCCCTTGTTCTTTATAACAAGCAAATCTACTTGCGACGATTCTGGCAGCTTGAAATGGAGGTCAATCAGCAGCTTCAAGAGCTGGAAGAATCCAAGCGACTGCGCGTTATTACTGGCCCTCCAGGCTCGGGTAAGACCACCCGTCTTAAAACCCTCATCGAAGAAAAACTAGTAACAAATCCCAGTCTACGAGTTGCACTGGCGGCCCCCACGGGTAAGGCCGTGCATCGACTGCAACAGGTTCTGCCAGGTCAGGCCAATATCTCAACGCTTCATCGTCTCTTGGGTATTGGGGGCCAGCGCAGTCTAGCCTCCATGATCCGGCAGGCCAATGCACAGCCCTTGGCCTTCGATCTAATTGTGGTCGATGAGGCCTCAATGGTGGGTCTTGAACTTGCACGTGCGCTGCTTAATAGCCTGTTACCACGGGCGGAACTTCTTCTGGTTGGCGATGCAAATCAGTTGCCTTCGGTTGAGCCAGGGCAGGTTTTTGCAAGCCTCTGTAAGCGTATTGGTGCCGACGCAATTGAGTATCTGAAGACGCAGTACCGATTCAAATTGAACAGCGCAATTGGTCTACTTGCAACAAGCATTCAGTCGCACAATATTCAGGAACCTCTATCGACTGCAGATGTTTTTTCGTATGTGGCCACTCCTTTGGATAAGACCGTGCAGTCCATCACCATTGAATCAACCACTGACACTCGTCTTGTCGAGCAGGTGGCTGAGGGCCGGCTTCAGCTCATCACCATGGCCACAGCGATGGCCACGGCCATGCGGGGTGAGCCTTGGGTACGAGGGGCTGATGGCGTGATTACTCGAGATGGTCAAGACCTGTCGCTTCAGACCGCACTTATCGATCTTCTGGACAGGCTCGATGACGCCATGGTGCTCACGCCGTTTCGCGAAGGACCCAGGGGCAGTATTGCCTTAAACGGGCTCTTTCAGAGGGCTTTGCATCGCCGTGGACTGCTTGCATCTGCTGCGGGCTACACCACGGGCCTGCCTGTTATCTGCATTGCGAATGATTACGACCTCGACCTCATGAACGGCAGCCTCGGGGTTGTGGTGGGTGATATGTGCCTATTCAACAGTAGCAATGGACCGAGGCTTATCGCGCTTCAACAATGCCCTTCGCTTGAGCCCGCCTTGGCTTTAACCGTACATAAGGCGCAGGGCTCAGAGTTTAATAATTTAATTTTTCTCCTAGCCGAGTCCTCGGGTAACCCTTTGTCGGTCCCTCTTGTTTATACGGCGGTTACCCGTGCACGCAACACCTTAATGCTCGTGGCCACGCAGACGTGATCGGCCTGGATTTTTCCCATGTCGTTTGAACATAAGGCGCCTTTTTGGCTGCCAGGCGGGCATCTGCAGACCATCTACCCGGTCTTTCTTAGTCGTCTGCATCAGCAGGAAGTATCCGCCCACCATTTGCCCGTCCGGCGTATACGCAAAGACACCCCCGATGGTGATTTCATCGATTTCGATTGGTTTGAGCCCTTGCAGTCAAGCAGCCAAGACGTAACGGTGGTCTTGTTCCACGGGCTCGAAGGCTCCTCCGAAAGCGTCTATGCAAGGGCCTATGCAGCCGAGGCTACAGCGCGGGGTTACCGTCTGGTCGTACCGCACTTTCGGGGCTGCTCAGGCGAATTAAACCGTATGCCGCGGGCCTACCATTCCGGCGATGTCGATGAAATTGACTGGATGATGCGGGTGGTCGCAAACGAGTCTCGCAGTCAACGGCTTTATGCCATCGGTGTTTCTCTAGGGGGCAACGCCTTAATGGCCTGGGCCGGGCGCAGGATGTCTCAGACATCAAGCCAATGGCCACAGCTCATCTCCCTTGCAGCTGTCTCCGCACCCTTAGACCTTGCAGCTGCAGGCAGGGCCATTGATCTCGGGCTCAATCGTGTTCTTTATGCCGATCACTTCTTAAAAACCATGCGGGCAAAGGCACAGACCAAATGGCAACAATTTCCCGGACTCTTCGACCTTCAAGCTATTTTGCAGGCCAAGACCTTACGCGTCTTTGATGACCTTTTTACAGCAAGGCTTCATGGCTTTAAAAATGTGGATGATTACTACGAACGTGCTTCCGCACTGCCGTGGCTTGCTAGCATTTCGAAGCCAGCCCTCATTCTGAACTCACGAAACGATCCGTTCATTCCCTGGCAAAGCGTTGAGCTCTCCTCGGTGGGGAGAGTCTGTTCACATGTGATCCAGTGGTTACCTAAGCAAGGGGGGCATATGGGATTTGTTTCTGCATCACCCGGAGCATTCTTAGGACTGCCTGGCAGCCTGCGGCCCATAACCGTTATGGTACTGAACTGGCTTACTGAGCAGGCGCCGGTGGTTTAGGTGGATCTGGTGAGGTGTAGAGCCCTCTCACAAGACCCGGGGAGTCTTTTGCTGCGAGCTCAATCAGCTTGTCAATTTCGCCCGCAAGTTCGGCCGAGTCGGCATGGCCAAGCCATTGGTTGCGGTTGTTTCGCAGGATAAGAAGCCGATCGAGCGAGCAGTTTTTGCCTGTGTTGAGAATCCAAGACTTCGCTGCCTCCGCCCGTTTAATTTCAATGGATGAGAGTGCCAACGCGCGAAACTCGCTGACCAGGCAGTTCGGCTTTTCTTCTTCCATGCCGGGCAACTGAGCCAGGGCAACGTCTGCGCTTAAGGCCAGGCCCATAACCAAGGCTACGACTGCAGGCACTGGAGCGGGCGATGGGAATCGAACCCACGTCTTGAGCATGGGAAGCTCAGGTCCTGCCATTGAACGACGCCCGCAATAACAGCGTAGAGCGGAGTATAGCTTGAGGATCAAGAGGGCTTCACCAGGGCCTGGAAGGCCTTCATGACACGACCGGAGTCTTCTGTCACCAGGAATCGAATGAGTGCAACCTTGTCGTCGTAGGAGTTGGCCGAGCTCAAGAGCTCCATCGGTACCTTCGGCTTCTTGGGCCTTAAGCGATTCCTGACGTCTTCAATCGATTCACCCTCTTCAACTTCAACGAGTTCCTCTTCCTCGCCAGATTCTTGCTCGTAGGCAAGGGCCTGGGCTTCTTGATCCTTCTCAAACTTATTAAGAGCCTTCATCGCGGCAACTTTGGCATAACGTGCATCGCGGTCGGCCTTATCAGCCCGCGCTCGCGCCTCTTTTGCGGCCTTTTGTGCAGCCTTTACCTTGGGGGCGAGTTTGGCCTTAAGCTCGGCAACCTCTGCGGCACCATGGGCCTCCTTGGCAAAGGCAAGCGCCTTCTCTGCTGCAGCAAGCGCAGCCTCGGGGTCACCACGCTCGGCAGCGGCATGCGCTTCTTTTACCGCGTCATCCACCTTGGCAACCGCAGCCTCGACCTTGGCATGAACCTCTTTAACTTCTTTGGCCGCTGCTGTGGCAACCCCGGCGGCCTGTCGCGCCTTCTGCCGCTGCTCGGGTGAGGGGACGACCGCAACCCAGGCCGCGGCAAATAAGCCTGCACAGAGGATGGTTAGCGCGAACATCTGAGCAGGTGCCGAGGAGGCGAACTTTGCCGGAAGCATCGAGTAGACCCAGGCTGAAAAAATAAACAAAAAGCTAATGCCGAGAAGCGCCCATATGACACGCATATTGGGCTCTTTTTTCTGAGGCTGGGCAGCCATTGCCCGGGAGTTCTGCGGCATCTCGTCGTACTCCGATAGGGAAAGGGGATGGTCTTCATGAAGAACGAGTTCAAACCCTGGGCTGGAAGGAGCCTTTCCCGCTTTATTAATGAGGCCAAGCAATAAGGGAGAGGTCTTCTGAAGTTCCCCGCGGTTCACCAGAATTTTAGGGCCTGGAAGGATTTTAAGGGCAGGGGGCCGCGGCTGTCCTCGACGCCGACGCTTAGGCACGAGAAGACCTGGCTTGGCGATCACCACTGCAATAGTGATGGTTGCCATCATGAACATGAAGGCAATAAGGTCCATGGAAAGAAACACCTTTGGAAAAATAAAGGCAAGCACCATCAACCCAATAAGAAGCGGAAAAAGCAGCGTAAAAACCAGAACCTGGTTAATGGGCTTGTGGGTTGGCCAGTAGTCTTCAGGGGTCATTGCGGGCTCCAAGGCCGGACGAACCGACCAATAATCCAACGAGTTACTTTCGATAGGAATCGGCAAAAACCAGTGTTTCTAAAGACCGGCTCACCTTGCCTTGGCAGCAGGGAGGTTCAGGATAAAAGCGGCAAATCTTTGCCGCCTCGGGCGCTAGACTGTGAAGGACAGCCTTGGCAAGAGATTTACTTGGCTTCCTCTTCGGGGATTGGGTTGCCATCGGCGTCGACCTTGGGCTTAGCCGACTTGGTTTTTAACACCCGCTGCTCAAACTGGCCCTGGCAAATTAAGCTGGCTACTTTGGGATCGATGTTTTCTGACGAGATAGGCTGAAATGATTGATCTTTTGCTGCAAGGGTGATGATGATGGGGCCTGTGCCGCGAATACCCTGGTGATGGGTGGTCACGACGGTTCGGATGGTCTCGGCCTTGCAATCGATTTCCTGCCGATGTCGCAGGCTCATTGCACCCAGAGCGTCTTTTTGCGCGAGATTTACGGTTCGCCAATACCCGCGAATGTCACCTTTGATTTCGACGCGGTCGATATCGACGAAATGGCGACTGCGGTCTTTGTCGTCACCGACCATGCGTAAAGTAACCTGCGCCTGCCCGCCAGACACTGTTAAGGCCAACAAAAGTAGGCCGAAAACAACCCGAGGTCTACCTAAAACCTTGCCAGTAAACGCTTTTAATGTATTCATCCACATTTATACACTATCGACACTGGGCGGGAAAAACTAAGAGGTTGTGGCGGAGCCCTTTTCGCTTGGGGGTTTGCTGCTCTCGACCGAGCCTGCGTCACTTGCAGGGGGCTGTGCCTGCCGCAAGGCCTCCTCGCGTTCAAGCTGCGCTTTTTTGGCCCGGATCTGGCGCATTTCCCGAATATGGAGGTAATAAAGCAGTAGAACCACGCCAAAAACGAGAAGACCTTCAATAATGATGACAGGGGTGTAAGAATCCATACGCATAATAGTACCTATGGAACAGGTTCTCTTCTCCCTTTTACAGCTTTCTGATACCCATCTGCAGGCTGCGGGAAAACGCTTGAAGACCGGAGACTCGGGGGCAGAGGCCCTTGGTCAGGCGATCGCCAAAGCCTTCCGCACCCAGGCGCAGTTTGATGCCGTTATTCTTACAGGTGATCTGGTCGATCGCGGAGCCGTGGAGGAATACCGCGAACTAGAGGCCGGCCTGCGAGCGCTTCCGCAGGGCCTTCCGCGTTACTTTTGTCTCGGAAATCACGATGCCCGCGAGGCGTTTACCGAGGTCTTCGGGTCGCTTAAAGACGCCGGACATTCCGATGCCTTAGACACGCACTACCAGTACTCTGCACCCTTGTTCACATTCAAAGAACAGGTTGTGAGACTCGTCGTGCTTGACACGCTTGAACCAGGGAAAGATCAGGGCCGTTTGTGTGAACAAAGACGACAGTGGCTGCACAACACCCTAAGCCTCTACCCCAACGACCGTATCGTGCTGGTGATGCATCACCTGCCATTTTTAACGGGCAGCGCCCTGTTTGACTCAATGGTTGTGGAAGAAAGACGTCAGCTCGAAGAGGTGTTGGCCTGCTTTAAAACCGTTGAGCGTATTGTCTGTGGCCATTTTCATCGGGCCTGTGTGACCCAACTGGCCGGCATTCCGGTTGTGGTGAGCCCAAGCACGGTTCACGCTTACCCTTTGTCCTACCGTGGCCGCCAGCATGAGGCCTTGGTTATCGATGAGCCTGCCGGATTCACCATTCATCGTTTCATCGTCGATGCACAAACCGCCTATTGGGTTAGCCATTTTGTCCAGCAATCTCCTGCTTGAGATCAGGGACCTCGGGCATGGCTACGAGGCTCAGCCACTTCTGTTTAATGGGCTCAACCTTTCACTGGAGGCTGGTCATCAGGCTGCCCTAACCGGCGAGTCGGGCTGCGGCAAGTCTACCTTGCTGAACCTCATTGCAGGCCTTGATACGCCCCAACGAGGAGAGATCAGAGTTTCCAATCGTTCCTGGACGAGCATGCAGCCTGATGAAAGGCTGGCCTGCCGACGCACAACCATTGGCTTTATATTCCAGGCCTTTCACCTTATTGGACACCTGAACGCCATGCAAAATGTCATGGTTCCTTTGCTCTTGTCGGGCCAGTCCTTTAAGGCTGCGCAAGATACCGCCGAGGAATGGCTCGTCCGTCTTGGGCTTGCAGACCGTAGACACGGCCGACCCGACGAACTCTCTGGAGGGCAGCAGCAGCGCGTCTGTATTGCGCGTGCCCTTGCGCATTCACCAAAGCTTGTGCTTGCAGACGAGCCCACCGGCAACCTTGACCCCGTAACCGCGCAGGCAAGTCTTACCCTGTTGTGTCAGCAGTGTCGACTGACGGGTGCCGCACTGGTTATGGTGACCCATTCGCATCAGGCTGCGCAGCAGCTTGATGCGCACTACGAGCTTGTCCAAGGTCGGCTTTATAAATTATCTGAGTCACAGCAGCCCGTGGGCGTGCGCTAGTCTCAGGCCCAGTCAAATATGCAAAAGCTTCCTGAGGCACGTCTTGTTGGCTGGCTTTTGAAGGCCTCCATCCGCGATCAGCCATGGCAGTGGGCGGTAGCAAGCCTTAGTATTGCCCTTGGTCTTGCACTTGCCGTGTCGATCTATTTGGTGAATCAGTCTGCGGTGGAGTCGATGAACCGTGCCGTGAAGACACTTGCCGGCGAGGCACAGG
>JAURFZ010000109.1 GCA_030834045.1 Burkholderiales bacterium | reverse complement strand
AAGCATGCAGGGTATTCAGGCCTGGCTTGCCCGTAACCCGCAACGCCAGAACGAACTTTTGCATCAGAACCCAAGCATGGTCTTCTTTCGAGAACTCCCTCCCACCAACGACCCTACTGAAGGGCCCCTTGGGTCGCTCGGCGTTCCTTTAACCGCCAAGCGATCGGTTGCTGTCGACCCACGCTATGTTGCCCTGGGTCTACCCCTTGTGCTGACTACTCGTCTGCCTGGGGAGTCCGGACAAAGGCCAGAGGCTATTACAAGGCTGGTTTTCGCGCAGGACACGGGTTCGGCCATTCAAGGGCCCCACCGAGGGGACTTCTTTTTCGGCTCGGGCCCAGAGGCAGGTCAACGGGCCGGGCGTATGAAGTACGACGGCGAGATGGTGGTTCTTATTCCCAAAGGTCTTCAGGGCTACTAGTGCAGCCGTGGTGGTCTGGCTTTAGGTCTGAGCTTCTGGGGTTATTGGATGAACCCTTTGAATCTTTCCTAGAAAAAGCGAACGGGTTTGCCGAGGCGCACGGCCTGACCTCGTCCCGAGGCCATGGTCTTCAGTTCGTGACGCAAGATAAGCTTTCAGCCCAGGACCGGGCCATGGGCTATGAGGCTTTTATTGCGCAGACCGGCACGGTTCCAACACGAGACCTGCGCCATGACAGGCTCAATGCGCTTGTCTGGTTGTCAGCATCCCAGTCAAAGCGGCGCTTAAATTTTCTGCATGGGGACGCCGTGCTCGGAAGCGGCCTGGGCGGACAAACCTGTGACACCAACCCCACGAAACAACTCACGAGGGCCAAGGGCGCAAGCACACGCGGCGGACGCGGCGGACGCGGCGCGCTGCGTGATGCCCTGACCCTGCTTGATGAAAACCTTATGGTCATTGCCTGCCGTACTGAGGGCCCCGAGCTAAAAGCGCTTTTAGAAGGCCACGACTGGCAGGCCTTGTTTTGGCAGTTCCGCGCCCATTGGCATAACCAATGGCAGCCCTTTGTTTTTGGTCATGCCCTTTTAGAAAAGCTGGACGCACCTTTTAAGGCCATTACAGCTCATTGCCTTTTGCTTTATGTGCACAAGCCTGTTGCGTCTTGGCAGGATCTTGATGAGATGCTCTGCGCGCAGATTGGTCCAGACCTTCGCAGCAGCCAATTGCTTGCCCTGCCCGTCATGGGTCTTGCCGGCTGGTGCCCTGAAAACACACGCCGCGACTTCTATTTCGACCCTAAAGTGTTTCGGCCGAGACGACCCCTAGCAGCGGAAGTCGAAGCCCCAGGGGGCTTAGGTCAAGGCCCAGGTTAAGCCCAAGAAGATTGAGCTCAATGCCCTCAACAGGGCTAAGAATCATTCCAAATAAACCCCAGACGCTCAGCTGCAGACCCTGCCCCGAAGGCGGCAAGCCAATGGGGTCCGCAAGGTCTCGAAAGTCTTTTCCAATGGCTGTGGGAGGTAGGTCCAGACCAAGCGCGGGCACCGACCGACCAATATGCGCAACAAAGGTGTTGCTGTTTGGTCCCGGATAGGTTCGATAGCTTTGCGCGTAGGGATACGTTTGAATCGCCGCCTCGATGCGCGGGATAAGTTCATGCGCCCTTGGTCCTTTGTGCGAGACCAGAATCTCAGGAGGTGCTCCAAACCACAGGCCATCGGGCACCGAACGGTTTTTTCGAACCCGATTACCACCGCCCCAGCCGATCACTTCGTAGCGGGTATAGCTCTCCTCGCCTGCCCGCTTAAAGACGACCCAAGGGTGCACAGCGAAATGCCCACGCCATCGAAAGGCCCGTGCTGCAAGAACGTAGACCAGGGCCTCGTCGCGATGCATGGCCGGGTCGGGCAAGAGTTCAGCGGAATGACGCGGCGCCGTACGCCAGTCGGTGTAGCGAACGGTCGCGCCCTCTGCGGACCCAGTTATGGGCTGGTTGATGGGCTCGCTGGCGGCCAGGCTTGATGCAAGCACGATGCCCAATGCAAAAACCCAAGGAAGGGCCGAAGAAAAAAAGCGAAGAGATTGAAAGCCAAAGGAAAGCGTCATAAACCTCTGAAGTGTAGAGACTTATGGCAAAGGCTGGGTTGGGAAGAGACCCCAAAGAGCCTGAAAGGGCCCAATAAAGCCAAAAGACAAAAGGCTGATGACCCGAGCGACACGTTAGAGTGCGGGCATGGATTCCTTAACACAAGCAAGCCTTGGGGCCGCCGTGGGTGTGGCGGTGATGGGTCGCCGCACTGCCGCCTGGAAGGCGGCCTTGTGGGGTGCCGCGATGGGCACCCTTCCCGACCTGGATGTGGTCTTTGACTTTGGCGACCCCATTCGCAACATGACCGAACACCGCGCCGAAAGCCATGCGCTTTTTTACCAGCTGCTTGCTGCACCCTTGCTTGCACTGATGGTGGCGAGGCCGGGACTTCGAAGCCTTTTAGCGAACCCGTCCTCGCCAAAGCCTGCAGGCACTTCCGAGACGTCTGGCGCGCATTCTGCAGATAACACCAGCCCCTATGGACGCTGGACACTTGCCACCGCACTCATTCTTGTCACCCATGCCCTGCTGGACGGCATGACGGTCTATGGCACGCAGCTCTGGCTTCCTTTTTACAAAGAAGCGGTCGGGCTTGCGAGCGTTTTTATAATTGACCCGTTCTACACCCTGCCACTTCTGCTGGGCCTTGCGGCTGCGCTGGTTGCCAAGGGCCACTGGGGCCTGAAGACCTTGCAGCTAAGCCTGTTTGTTAGCAGCCTTTACTTGGTCTGGTCAGTGGCGGCTCAGCACTGGGTTGAGAAAACGGTTCAAGCCAATCTGCCCGAGTCGCAGGCTGCACTACTCGTAACGCCAGCCCCTTTCAATACCCTGCTCTGGCGACTGGTGGCGGTGTCGGACAGTCACTACTACGAGGGCTGGTATTCCTTGCTTGCTGATGAGCCCGAGGCTATTAAATGGCGGGCTGTGCCCCGCGATTCGCAGCTTTACCTGGCGTTAAAGGACCATCCCTCGGTGGAGGGGCTTGCACGTTTTAGCGACGGTTTTTTTCAACTGGAGCGCATTGAAAATTCCGTTGTGATGACCGACCTACGCATGGGCCAAGAGCCCGCCTATGTCTTTCGTTTTGAAATTGGAAGGCTTGATGCGAGCGGCGCACTGATAGGCCCGGTAGAGCGCGCACCGGTTGCGCGGCCACCCCTCGAGGACGGCCTGGCCTGGCTGTGGCAGAGGCTTTGGGGAAAGACAACCTTGGACCTTATTGATTGGCGGGCAGCAAAAGGCACTTAGCCAAGGACTGCCGTTTTAAGCATGCGATTGATCATTTTGGAATGATAATGAGCTCGCAATATTCAAATTGAAAGGTGTTCCATGGTTGAGCGTTTTGAAGTGGGTGCGCGACTCTCAGAGGCCTCTGCGCACGGAGGTATGGTCTTTCTAGCGGGTCAGGTGGCAGGCGATGCCTCTCAAGATGCGTTTGGCCAGACCCAGCA
Organism: Burkholderiales bacterium; assembly: GCA_030834045.1. GTDB lineage: Bacteria > Pseudomonadota > Gammaproteobacteria > Burkholderiales > Burkholderiaceae_A > Hahnella. The sequence continues at coordinate 1,716 of JAURFZ010000109.1, read as the reverse complement.
GGTTTTGCAGTCAATCGACCGGCTCTTAGGCCTGTCCGGCTCGCACAAGTCACGCATTTTGATGGCGCAGATCTTTCTTGCCGATCTCGCGGACTTCGACGCCATGAACAAGGCCTGGGATGCCTGGGTGGTGGCCGGTCAAGCGCCTTGTCGCGCTACGGTGCAGGCAAAACTTGCTAAGCCGGAGTGGAAGGTTGAGATTGTGGTGACAGCGGCTCGTTAGAAACCGAGCTCGTATCGCAAAGAGGCCCGAAGCCCGCCGGGCCGGCGTGTTGATTCAAGCCACCTGCCTTCATCAAATACCCTTAGGTTCGAAGACTCCGACGGCCAACGCGCCAGGTCTTGAACCGTGAGGCGAAGGCGCCGGTTGCGGTCGAATGAATACAGGCCGTAGGCTTCAAGAGAAAGGTCATCGTCGGCCTCAATCCACGCATACGGCTCGGTCTGATAGCGCGCAGTCTTGGTGTAGCCCAGGCTTGCTCCATAGCGAAGTTTTGATTTGGCCGGCCGCGCATCAAAGCCCAATTTGAGTTCCCAGGCGGGCTGGCCAGGCAGGCGGTTGTCGGGTCCATCAAGGCTTTCCAGTCGAGACCAATAACGACTCAAAGAGGCCCGGAGCTCAAGCCCTGAATCACCACGACCGCCTGCTCTGCCCTCCGGCTTTGTATGAACCTCTGGTCCTAAGCCCAGCCATTGGGCCCAAAGCCTTGCAGGCCCCCGGGCCTCGAGTTCAAGGCCAAGCAGGTCGGCCTCCCCTAAATTACGCGGTCTGTTCACCCAGCGAGGAACCGTCGACCACGATACGGTTTCAAGCTGTGTCTGACGACGCTGGACGTCCTTTATCTGTTTCCAAAAAACACCTGCAGACAGCAGGCTGTTGGATACGGGAGTCTTTTCAAAGCTGAGGTCAAGACCCCAAGACTGCTCAGACCTTAGATCGGGGTTGCCCACACTGTCTGCAGCGTCAGGGCTATTGGCCGTGTTCAGATCAAAACTGGTCGATAAGCTTGGAAGCGAGGAGAGGTCCCGGGCGCGAGCACGCTTGTAGGCATGGCTTAGACTTGCGCGATAAAGCAGGCCTGGGCCCTCGGTGGGTCGATGCACAAGGCTTAATGAAGGCGAAGTCTGTTGACTCTCGTGGCTCTGCCTTGGAAGACTTGGCAGGGTCTGAAGCTGGGTACGAATGGACTCCTGGCGCAGGCCGGCCAGAAAAGCCCATTGCGGGCTTGGGTTGAAATCCCACTGGCCATAGGCCGCCCAACGGGTCTGGTCGGTTGCCAGTTCATTACCCAGGCCGGTGGTGTAGAGAGCGCCATTCACCGCTCGCCTATCTTCTTCTTCGCGCAGGGTCTGCTCAAGCTCGAGCCCGAACGTCTGCTCGTCTTCGTCAAATGCTCGCTTTAGTTTTGAGCTAAGCAAAAGACTGCGCTCCGCGGTGTTGGCTTTAGTCTGGCGGGCACTTAGCGTTTGTGCAGTGGTCTGGGCCAAGGCCTGTTCGTCGCGCTTGAATTCAAAAGCCGAGCCGGTCAGGCCGGTTTCAAGTCGAAACTGCGAATCAAGATTCCACTTGTGCAGCAGCAGAACCCGGCTCACTGCATAGTGAAAGCGCTGGTCAGAGTCATCCTGTAGGTAAGGTGATGCAAAGCTCAAAGGGTCTGAACCCTTCCAGCCTTCGATTTGACGCAGGCTTTGCGTGTCGCCCTTCACCGCAAAGAC
>JAURFZ010000108.1 GCA_030834045.1 Burkholderiales bacterium | reverse complement strand
CTGCCGTACCAAAGGTTAATAAGCCCGCGGCTGAAGAAGACCGCCGAGAACATGCTGGTAAGAATGCCAAGTACATGCACCACGGCAAAGCCGCGCACAGGGCCCGAGCCAAAGACAAGCAGGGCAATACCGGCAATGAGTGTGGTGATGTTGGAGTCAAGAATGGTGGCCCAGGCCTTGTCGTAGCCTGTTGAAATAGCCACCTGGGGGTTGGCCCCTGCACGAATTTCTTCACGCACCCGCTCGTTTATGAGTACGTTGGCGTCAATGGCCATACCAAGGGTAAGTGCCATGGCGGCAATGCCAGGAAGGGTAAGCGTGGCCTGCAGAATAGAGAGCAGGGCAAACAGCAACAACAGGTTCAGTGAAAGCGCCAGCACCGAGACCACACCAAACAAGGCGTAGTAGGCCATCATGAAGACAGAAATGGCCACAAAGCCCCAGGCCGTGGCATTAAAGCCTTTGGCAATGTTGTCGGCACCCAGGCTTGGTCCAATGAGACGCTCTTCAATAATTTCCATGGGTGCAGCAAGCGAGCCAGCACGCAGCAAAAGCGCGGTCTCTGCAGCCTCCACCGTGGTCATCTGGCCGCTAATTTGCACCCGTCCTCCGGGAATCTCCCCGCGAATTACGGGCGCGGTAATAACTTCGCCTTGTCCCTTTTCAATAAGGAGAATGGCCATACGATTACCAATGTTCTCGCGCGTGACATCGCGAAAAATACGTGCGCCCTTGCTGTCAAGGGTAAGGTGCACCGCAGGCTCAAGTGGGTTCTGGGAATCGAAGCCGGCCTGGGCATCGGTTAGGTTCTCACCCGTAAGCACCACCTCCTTCTTAAGCATTAAAGGTGCGCCACCGCGTTCTTGGTAGACATCCACGCTTGCGGGCGGACGGCCGGCAAGCAATGCTGTGGCCGCTTCGGGCGAGTCTTCCACCATGCGCACTTCAAGCGTGGCGGTGCGGCCAAGAATGTCTTTGGCCTTTGCAGTGTCTTGCACACCGGGCAGCTGCACCACAATGCGGGCGGCGCCCTGCTGCTGAACAATGGGCTCAGCCACGCCCAGTTCATTGATACGGTTGGAAAGGGTTGTGATGTTTTGTTTAAGTGCGAACTCTTGAATACGGGTGGCCGTTGCAGGTTTTAAACGTCCTACCAGCAAGAACTCTGAGCCCGTGTCGCGGGCCTGCCAGTCAAGGTCTATCACCTGCTCGGTAAGCAGCTTGAGGCCTTGCTCGCGAACCTCGGGACTGGCAAATTTAATTTCAAGAGCCTCGCGCGTGCGGGCAATGCCTTGGTGACGAACACGTTTATCGCGCAGCAAAGTACGGGCCTCACCCACCAGGGCATCAAGCCGTTTGGTAAGCGCCGTGGCCATGTCCACTTCCAAAAGAAAATGCACGCCACCACGAAGGTCCAGACCCAGGTACATGGGCAGCGCACGAATGCTTGAAAGCCAATCGGGCGAGGCGGAAATAAGGTTGAGGGCAACCACGTAGTTACTGGGCCCCACCACAGCAACGCGCTCGGCTGCCTGTTGGGCGGCGGAGTCCTCTGCCTGGCTTGCGGGCAGTCTTCGCCCCGCAAGGTTTCCAGGGTTTAGGGTGGATTCAATGAGGTCTTTGGCTTTGAGCTGCGTGTCGGTGTCTGCGAACCGCACGCGCACGGTGTTGCCGGTGTTGTTCTCTTCAAAACGAATGCCCTGATGTTCGATGCCTGCCGTCTGCAAGGCCTGCTCAACCTGTTGGGCAACCAAGGCTTCGACCTTAAGCGTTGCCTTGGCTGTTGAAATTTGAACGGCAGGCTTCTCGCCAAAGAAATTGGGCAGCGTGTAAAACAGGCCAAAGGCTACGGCCAGGGCCATTAGGGCAAGACGCCACCAGGCTACGCGGTTCATGGGCTTAAAAGGCGAAAGAGAAAAGGTTCAAAGGCAAGGGGGGCCGCAGTGAAAGGTGAGTTGAAAGGTGCTGGCGCGCCTCTTTAAAAAGAAGCCCGCCCCGCCGGGGCAACAACTGCTTAGCTGATGGTTTTAATGGTGCCCTTGGGCAGCAGCGTTTGAACCGCCTGGCGCTGCATCACCATGCTAATTTGCTTATCACCCGAGCCCACATCAACGGTAATGTAGGCGTCGTCTACTTCCGTAACCTTGCCCACAATGCCCGCAGCAGAAACAATTTCGTCGCCCTTTTGCAGGCCCTCAACCAACTGGCGATGCTCTTTGGCGCGTTTCATTTGTGGGCGAATCATCAAAAAATAAAGCACCACAAACATCAGAATAAGGGGAAGAAACCCAATAAGTGGGTCTTGGCTCGCACCAGCGGCCTGGGCGTAAGCATTTGAAATAAGCACGGGTAGGATCTCCAAGAACAATAACCCGTAAGTATAAGGTAGGCTTGGCGCCTAATGAATTCGCAAACCCCCAGCCTCACGCGCGCCGCCAGCCTTGATCGGCCTTTTTTCGAGAAGCAGGCTCAGGACGGCCAGGCCCGAGCCGGTCGGCTTGCACTTGCCAATGGCCAAGTACTCACGCCTATTTTTATGCCAGTGGGTACTTACGGCGCTGTAAAGGGCGTGCCGCCGGCCATGCTCGAGGCGCTTGGCGCCCAGATTATTCTGGGCAACACCTTTCATCTTTGGCTGCGGCCCGGGCTTGAGGTGATTCAAGGCCACCAGGGGCTGCATAGTTTTGTGAACTGGAAGCGTCCCATGCTGACCGACTCCGGTGGCTTTCAGGTCTGGTCGCTTGGTGATCTACGAAAAATTACAGAAGAAGGCGTGGCCTTTCAGTCGCCCATTAACGGGGACAAGCTCTTTCTGTCGCCTGAGGAATCCATGCGCATTCAACGGGTCTTGAACTCGGACATTGCAATGGTCTTTGATGAATGCACGCCTTACCCGGCCACCCATCAAGAAGCCGCCCAGAGTATGCGCATGTCCTTGCGCTGGGCGGCTCGCAGCCGCCAGGCTTTTGAAGGCTCTTCGAACGCGCTTTTTGGAATTGTTCAAGGCGGCATGTTCGAGGACCTGCGGGATGAGTCGCTGGCGGGCCTTTTAGAAATTGGCTTTGAAGGCTATGCCATTGGCGGCTTGTCGGTGGGCGAGCCCAAGGACGACATGCTGCGAACTCTTGCCCATATTGGCCCGCGCCTGCCGCAAGATAAGCCCCGCTATTTGATGGGCGTGGGTACGCCTGAGGACTTGGTGGATGGCGTTGCCAATGGGGTCGATATGTTTGACTGCGTGATGCCAAGCCGCAACGGCCGCAACGGCTGGCTCTTTACCCGCAAGGGGGATTTAAAAATTCGCAATGCCCGGTTTAAGGACGACCCCTTGCCCATCGACCCGCACTGCGTATGCCCGGTCTGCAAGCCCAGCGCCCATGGCGATGACCGTCCTGGGTTTTCAAGAAGTTATTTGCATCACCTGCAGCGTATTGATGAGATGTTGGGGGCAAGCCTTGCCACCATTCACAACCTTGCGTTTTATCTGCAGATCATGCGCGAGATGCGCGAGGCGATTTTCGATGGCCGGTTTGAGGCTTGGCGGGCGCAGTTTGCCGCAGATAGGGCAACTGGTGTGTAAGACTAGGGAAGACGCCTTAGAAACATGGCGTCGCCATAGCTAAAAAAACGGTAGCGGCTGGCAATAGCATGGTTGTAGGCCTTGCGTATGGTGGGGTAGCCCGCAAAGGCGCTGACCAGCATTAAGAGTGTTGATTTGGGCAGATGGAAGTTGGTCACCAAGGCATCCACCAACTTGAATTGATAGCCCGGTGTGATAAAGAGGTCGGTCTCCCATTGACCCGCGAGCTCGATGAGACCTGCGGCGTGAGAGGTGCCGTTGAGGCCTGCGGCGCCTGCGGCGCCCGAGGCGCGCTGCCCCGCCGACTCCAGCGTCCGCAGGCTTGTCGTGCCCACGGCCACCACGCGTCCGCCCTGGGCCTTGGCTTTAACAATCTTCTGCGCCGTCTCTTCGTTCAGCGAGCACCATTCGTGATGCATGCGGTGCTTCGATAAATCGTTATCGCGCACAGGGGCAAAGGTCCCACTTCCCACATGCAAGGTCACTTCCGCGCGTTGAACACCCTTGGCCTGAAGTGCCGCAAAAAGTGCCTCGTCAAAATGCAGGCCTGCCGTGGGGGCTGCCACCGAACCGGGGTGTTGGGCATACACCGTTTGATAACGCAGCAGGTCGTCTTTGGTTGGGGCATGGCCAATGTAGGGTGGCAGTGGCAGTTGCCCACACTCGTCAAGCACATCAAGCACCGGGCGACTGAACTCAAGCTGAAATCGGTCGTCATGGGCGGGGTCGCGGCCGAGGCAGGTGACGTCTTCATGATTTTCCAATTGCAACCGCATTCCCGCCGCAGGCTTTCGGCTCACGCGAAGCAGGGCGCTTGCCTGGTTGGGCGCAGGCCCAATGCGCTCCACCAGAATCTCAACCCGCCCACCCGAGGGCTTCTTTGCAAAAAGCCTTGCAGCAATTACCTTGGAGTTGTTAAAGACCAGCAGGTCTTGCGGGTTCAGAAGATCAACCAGGTCGGTGAATCGTCGGTTGCGAAGGTCTTGCTCGCCGTGCACATCAAGCAGCCGGCTCTGGCTGCGCACCTCGGCAGGCGCCTGGGCAATAAGTTCTTCAGGCAATTCAAAATCAAAGTCGGATAGCTGGTAGGTCATGGCGGGTGGGTGATGGCCGAGTGGTGACTATTTAAAGCCAATGGTTCATGGCAGGTTCGTTGGACGCGGCGTTACCTTCGTGTGTTGTTTAGCCTAGCAGCAAGCGAATCTCCCATGGTCTGCGAGAGCAGCTGCGACCGCCTTAGCAAAGGTGTGGCCGATTTTAGCCTTGGCCGCCTGCATCCCCGGCAGATAAAACCGTCTCGTATCGTCTGCCATTCGGCGTTCAGTAAACCCACCCATCGAAAGACAAGGGCCATGGCAAGCGAGAGCGTTGTTACCGAGATGCCCACCCACTGCAAGGGTTTAAGAAAAAACCGTAAGGCGCGCAGCAGTTCTTGGGTGGTGCTTGAAAGCGTGACCAGGTCGGCCAGCACCACCAGCGACAAAATTCGAAGCAGCGTAAGCAAGGCCTGCTGAAGCCCCGGCGCAATGCCCGCAGGCCAGCCTAGGCTAATAATCAGGGCGAACCATTGGGCAAGCCCCAAAAAGAACAGCATGGGCAAAA
>JAURFZ010000107.1 GCA_030834045.1 Burkholderiales bacterium | reverse complement strand
CTCAGGATGTAGACCAGACCCTGCCCAAGCAGAATAAGCCCCGCAAATTCAACCAGGCCCTTAAAGATGACAACCAAATCCCCCAATACGCAACCTCCGTAAAATACTTGCTAAGCGTACGTGCCTTAATACCAAAAGTCTAGCCCATCCGATTTAGAGGAAACCCGTGTTCGACGCACTGCAGCAAGATCTCCAAGAACTTGGTCTCGAACGGCCCCTGGGCAGTCTCGTAAAAGGGGATCCCTTGGCATGCCTGCCCGAAACTCCTATTGGGCAGGCCTTTGAATCAATGGACCGCACTGGGCTTGGGTCGGTTGTGGTCGTAAATACTTTTCTAGTTCCGGTAGGTATTTTGACCCGCTACGACCTGATTCGGCGGGTCATCCTGCCAAGGCGTGACCTCTCCACTCCTATCGCCGAGGTGATGACCACAAACATCAAGGTAGCGGTTGCTCATATGACAGTCATGGAGGCCATGTTGTTAATGGCAAGTCACGGTATTCGGCACCTGCCTGTCATTGAGTCGGGTCGCCTTCGAGGCGTTGTCTCGGAGAGTGACTTAATGGCTTACCAGAGGCAGAGCCTTCGAAGCCTCTCAGCCTCCGTATCCAAGGCCGGCGACATTGGCAGCTTGGCACGCATTCAGACCGATGTTCGCCGGTTGGCGGCGCGTTTGCTTTCCGATGGGCTCTCGGCAACCGCCGTGGCCCGGCTTGTTAGCCACCTCAACGATGCCACAACCCGACGGGTCATTGAACTGGTCTCTGGGAAGCATTCGCAGTCTCTGCAGCAAGTTCGCTGGTGTTGGCTAGCCCTTGGTTCTGAAGGCCGAGAGGAGCAGACTATTGCCACCGACCAAGACAACGCCCTTATTTTCGAGTCCACCGGGGATCCAGGCATGGAGTCGAAGGAGTTGCATGAGTCCCTTATGGCCTTTGCTGTTGATGTGAATCAGGGTTTGGCTGATGCCGGCTTTCCGCTCTGCAAGGGTGGGGTCATGGCGCGCTATCCGAAATGGTGTCGCAGTCAGTCGGAGTGGAGGGCTGTTCTGCTTGACTGGTTTAAGCGACCAACCCCCGAGAAAATTCTTGATGCCCATATTTTTTTCGATTTTCGAGCGCTCGCCGGTGAGGCACAGCTTGCCGAGTCGCTGCGCGATTGGCTTACGCAAGAGGTGCGAGCCCAGCCTGTGTTTCTAAGAGGGCTCGCTCAGGATGCGCTGCGGTCCCGGGTGGGAGAGCTTCCCAGGCCTGTTTTCTTCACCGCGCTTGCCCGCTGGTTTCGTAAGAAAGGGCTGCGAGGCGACTGGCTCTCGCCCGCGCATCTTGATATTAAACGCGATGCCACCGCGCCCGTTGTGGCATGGACCCGTGTCTTGTCAGTGGTGCGGGGTGTTTCGGCGACCTCGACCGACGGGAGGCTTCAGGGCTTAGAGGCAGAAGGAACCCTTCAGCGAAGTGAGTCCCAGGCCTTACGCGAGGCCTTCGACCTTGCCCAGCGTTACCGACTGCGGGCTCAGCTCGCGGGCACGGATAACCCCAACGAGCTTGCCCTTGACCCGTTAAGTCTGCATGAGGTTGAACAGCTCACCCATGCACTTGACGTGCTTGCAAACCTAAGAGGTGCAGTGAGTCTCGATCTACGATTAACCTAGACATAAGAAGAAAACCAGCCCGTCGGAATTAAAAAACCAGGTAGATCACACCATAGAGCCCAAGTAAGGCAATGACCCATAGCGAGGTAGGGCCGATACCCCATACCTGTCCCAACAGGCCTCGTTCTCCTGCAAATGCCCTTGCAGCCTTCAGTATTGTCGCAAGGCTTGCATCCAACTGACTAATCAATTCAGACCAAAGGGATTGAGCCAGTTCGAGAATCGGGGTGACCAGCCGATTCACTAAAAATTCAAGCACACGGTCTGTGTCCCGCTGAAGCAGTCCCCCTGAACTGGTTGTTACGTGACCTTGGTCTAGGGGTGCCGCGTGATGCATAGGCAGTGCAGAAAGAAGCAGCACCGAGCCGATGGGCAGCAGCCCAATCGCCATATTAACGAGTAGCGTGTTGGAGGACGTTAGCGCAACAAGAGCGATTCCAGTGAGGCCGACGACCCATCGGGCAGAGCGTTCGATGCCTTCAGCGCCCTTAGCAAAACTGTAGATAAGTGCATAGCCGACCATCAACCCGCCTGCGGCAAGAATAAATGGCTGTTCGGAATGACCGCTGCCTGTAAGCCAATGAAGGCAGACGAGGCCAGCGAAGGGAAGACTTGATGCAATGTAAAGACGTCCCACTAGGGAGGACCCCTTAATGCCCATTGGAATAAGGTATGCAAGGGGCCAGGCTGAAAGCTTAACCATTACCCCAAGTAAGAGCGCCCAACCGAACTGGAGTTCTGAAATAGGGCGGTTGATTGCCGATAGGCTGTACGTCTCAAATTCATGATGAAAGTCAGACATACCCAGCTTGAAGACGATGCTGGCGAGAAGTTGGATGACCATGAAATGAATTGCGGCCCATTGGCTGCGGGGCTGTCGACCTAAAGCAATAAGCAACACAAGTGTGATGACCAGCAGCTCAAGAAAAAGGTACATGCTAACCAGGTCACCCGCAGAAATGGCCCCCGAGGCGAATGCCGCGGCAGATAGACCTAAAACATGTGCGCGAGCATCCGGCGACCGTTTCGACGCAATACCAATAAGTAAGATGGACAGCGCAAGGCCAAGCGGAGCAATGTTCGACCAGTTCGTGCCCACCGCGAGCTCGAGTGAGTACTTGAGAAAAACAGAACTGGCATAAACACCATCTGGAGCAAAATACCCCAGCGTACCTGCGGCAACCGACGTCAGAATAACGACTAGAGCCACAAACCGTGAGGGGGCAAGGCCGGCAGCGATGGCTCCCACTAGAAAGATCAGAAAGGGGGGAATAGCCAGGAGTGTCATAACGGTGGCCTTAGCATGAGGCCCTCAAGCTTGATAGCCCCTTCATTAAAGAAGAAAAATCCAAGGCACAAGGTGGCTGTGATTGATAGTGCAAGCACCATTGGCCAGGGCGCTTCCCCATGGTTATTTTGGGGGGCTTGATCCTCTTCTTTAAAAAAGGCGCGATAGATAACAGGAAGGAAATAGGCACAGTTAAGGGCGGTGCTAACGGCCAGCGTTACAACGACAAGCCAGTAGCCCGAGTCAATCGCCCCTCCGAGTAGCCACCACTTTGAGATGGCCCCGCCGTTGGCGGGAGACCAATCATGCTTAGAGCCCCAATAGAAAAAGCCACCATGGTTAGAGGCATGCGACGCCCGATACCATCGAGCTGTGAGATCTCCGATTTATGGGCAGCAACGTAAATGGCGCCAGCGGCAAAAAACAAGGTGATCTTCCCAAACCCATGCGCCAACATATGAAGCGCAGTGCCAACCTGGCCAAGAGGGGTAAGCAGTGCTGCGCCAAGAACGACATACGAGAGCTGGGCGATTGTTGAATAGGCCAACATGCGTTTTAGGTTGTTCTGCCTAAGGGCCACCAGGCTTGCAGCAACGATGGTGAAGCAGGCAAGTGGAATAAGCCAACTCGTTCCTGGCTGAGAAAAGACATAGTCAGGCCCAAAAATATAAACAATTAACTTGGTAATTGTGAAGACACCTGCTTTGACCACCGCCACCGCATGCAAAAGGGCGCTAACCGGGGTTGGGGCCACCATGGCCGCAGGTAACCATCTGTGAACGGGCATAACCGCAGCCTTACCCACCCCAAGAACAAACATAAGCAGTAAGAGTCCCACAACAGGGCCCTCAACGACTCCCTGCAAAATACCTCCGTGGGTGAAGGCGAGGGTTCCCGTCTGGCTATAAACATAGAACATGGCAGGCAGAAGCAGGCCGATTGACGTGCCAAGCAAAATACCAAGGTAAATCCGTGCCTGCCGCATGGAGTGCTCATTGCCCTTGTGCGCAACAAGTGGATAGGTTGAGAGGGTGAGAATTTCGTAAAAAATAAACAGCGTCAGAAGGTTTTCCGCCATGGCGATGCCCATCGCTGCGGACAGTGCAATTGCAAAGCAGATGTAAAAGCGGGTCTGATGTTTCTCGTGGTTGCCACGCATGTAGCCGATGGAGTAGATCGAGTTCACAAGCCAGAGTCCAGAGGCAAGGCAGGCGAACAAAATACCTAACGGTTCAAGTCTGAGTGCAATATCAAGACCCGGCATAAATTCGAACAGGTGAACATAGGGCCGTTCACCCTGAAGAACGAGGGGTACCCAGGCGAAGACCAGTGCAATAAGGATGGTGGCTGTTGCTAAGGTGACGGCCTCACGCATGTTCGGCCAGCGCCCGGTGAGGCCAATGCCAACTGCCCCAATAAGGGGGGTGGCAATCGCCCAGACGAGGGACTCGTGGCCGAGGCTCATTCGGTTAGACCGTCAAAAAGAAGTTCGACTTCTGCCTCGGCCAGCCCCATGGGTAAGGAGGGATCAATTCCAAAATAAAGGTTGGCTAGAGCAAGTGCCCAGAGAATGAGAATCATGGGTATTGGGGCTTCTTGGGGGGTGGTCGCTGCATGCTTTTCACTGAGCTTTCCAAAGTAGGTCACCTCGACGACTCGCCAAATGTAGACCACAGCCATTAGTGAACTCAGCAAAACGAAGCCAAGCAGAACAATTCCGAGAGTTCCAAGCTCGAGCAAGGCCTGAATCAATATAACCTTACTAATAAATCCAGCAGTCAGGGGCACGCCAATAAGTGAGAGACCTGCCAATACGAACCCTGCCATGGTGAGGGGCATCTTTTTTGCTGTACCTGCGAGGTCGTTCAGGTTGGAGCTTCCAAACCGCCATACGAGACCACCCACTGCCATAAAGAGTGCCGACTTCATCAGGGCATGGTTAAAGATGTGAACAATGGCAGCCGTTAGCCCCGCAGTACTTACAAGACTTAAGGCTAAGAGTATGTAGCCCATCTGTGCAACAGATGAATAGGCGAGCATGCGCTTGAGGTCTTTACTGAAGATGGCAAGCGTTGAGCCAACAAGGAAGGCAAGAACAGCCAGCGGCATAAGCACAGCTGAAAAAAGAGTTGCATGGTCGGGGAGGTTGGGCTGAAGAACAGCAAAGTCAAACTTAATAAGTAGGTAGATGGCAACCTTGGTTGAGCATGCAGCAAGAAAAACCGTGACCGGTGTTGGCGCGAACTGATACGCAT
>JAURFZ010000106.1 GCA_030834045.1 Burkholderiales bacterium | reverse complement strand
ACTGCAACCTCCTCTGGGGTAAGGCCGTTATCCACCCAGTCGCTGGCTGAAACGCGCACACCTAGTACGCCATTCGTGACCTGACGGACTGCCTCAAACACCGCAAGAGGAAAACGCATTCGGTTCTCAAGGGATCCGCCATAGTTGTCGGGGCGCTGGTTTGCGATGGGGGAGAGAAACTCATGCAGCAGGTAGCCAAGAGCGGCATGGAGTTCAATGGCGTCAATTCCAATGGATAAAGCTCGTTTGGCCGAAAGAACAAAGGCGTCTTGAACGCGCTGCATGTCTTGCAGGCTCATTTCTTGTGGGGCCTGCTCTCCTTGTTTCTGGGCGATGGCCGAAGGGCCTAGAGGGGTCCATCCACCTTGTTCTGGCGGCAAAAGCTGGCCGCCCCGCCAAGGAAGGGCGCTTGAGGCCTTGCGACCCGCATGCGCGAGCTGGATGCATACCTTCACGTTGCCTGGCGCAAGTCTGCGGGCTCGCGCCATGAGGCTGCCAAGGGCCTGCTCGGTCGTGTCATCCCAGAGCCCAAGGCATGCGGGGGTGATCCGCCCCTCGGGGGTGACGGCGGTTGCCTCGATGATGACCATTGAAGCGCCGCTGTTGAGCAGGCTCGTCCAGTGGGTCAGGTGCCAATCGCTGGCTGCGCCGTTCTCTGCGGAGTACTGGCACATGGGAGCAACAACGAGTTTGTTATCGAGTTGAAGGCGGGCCAAGTTGCCCTTGGACGAGAAGGTATAAGGTTGAAATAGATGTGTCATGGGAGCGTATTCTAGTCTTTTGAAACAACTCTGCGAGTCATTATGAGTCTCCCAATACTTGCGCTCGAGCGGCTCGATGGGTCCCAAGAAGCGCTCAGCTCTTATAGCGGCAAGGTTTTACTTGTTGTTAACGTTGCTAGCCAGTGTGGTTTCACGCCTCAGTACAGCGGTCTTGAGTCCTTGTATCGCAAATACAAAGATCAGGGGCTTGTTGTGATGGGTTTCCCCTGTAACCAGTTTGGAAGTCAGGAGCCCGGTGAGAGCCATGACATTGCAAGCTTTTGTGAAAGCCGGTTTCAGGTTAGCTTTCCGATGTTCAAGAAGTGCGAGGTCAACGGCCCGGGAGTTCATCCCTTTTTTGAATTTCTCAAAACATCGGCTCCGGGTCTTCTAGGTACTGAGGCCATTAAGTGGAATTTCACTAAGTTTCTTGTTAACCGGGATGGTCAGGTGCAGCAGCGTTACGGTTCGATGGACAGCCCAGAAAAAATTGAGCCAGATCTTTTAGCATTTCTCGGTATTTAAGTGGGCTCAATACGTAGCAAGGCTCCATTTGGGGAGTCTGTTAGCAGATACAGGTAGCCATCAGGGCCTTGGCGTACGTCGCGAACGCGTCCCACCTGGCCAGATAGCAAGCGCTCTTCACGCACCACCTTATCGCCATTAAGCTCTAGTCTCACAAGGGCCTGGCCACGAAGAGCACCCAGAAAAAGGCTTCCCTTCCAGGCTGGAAAGTGAGGACCGTTGTAAAAGGCAAGGCCCGAAGGAGCGATGGAGGGCACCCAGACGTGCAAGGGCTGCTCAAGCCCCGGCTTTCGGTGCCCTTCGCCAATGGGAGTGCCCGTTACATAGTTCACGCCGTAGGTAATCGTCGGCCATCCGTAGTTGCGTCCCGTACGAATAATGTTGACCTCATCGCCGCCCTGCGGTCCATGCTCATGCGTCCAAAGCTCACCGGTTCGGGGATGCAGCGCCGCGCCTTGAATATTGCGATTGCCCCTTGAAAACGATTCGGGCAGATACGAGCCATGGTTAACGAAGGGGTTGTCTGCAGGTACACGCCCATCATCATGCAGGCGTATAACCGATCCGGCATGGTCTTTCGCCCTCTGGGCACGCTCTTCAGAACCCCGGTCACCAAGGGTTAAAAAGACCGTGCCATCAGCTGCAAAAACAATACGCCCGCCGAAATGTCGACCACCTCGCGAGGCGGGCTGCATTCGAAATAGAACGCGAAAGTCATCAAGCGTGTTGCCCTTTAAGCGCGCACGGGCCAGCACTGTTCCCGACCCCGACATAAAACTATCTGCTGCCGATTCGGAGTAGGAGAGGTAGATGAGGCTGTTCTCACGATAATTGGGATGAACAGCAACGTCAAAAAGGCCACCCTGGCCATCGACTGCAATAGTGTTTGGTAGGCCTGTAATTGGCACAGGCTTTGACTTAAAGTTCGGCGCAACTCGAACCAGTTGCCCGGTTCGCTCGGTAATAAGTAGCTCGCCGCTTGGAAGCCAGGCCACAGCCCAAGGCTGGTCAAGCCCGTCGACAAGCCGTTTCACCGCGAAGTTTGGGCTTGCGGCCACAGGCTGCACAAGGGTCTTTGAAAAACTGGGTTCAGCAAGCGCAGGCTGTGCGCTAAACATTAACCCAAGCGAAACACTTGCAAGAGCTCGACCAAGTCGCATGAGATTCTCCCAACGTAATAACGCCTTAAGTCTAGCGATGGTTGACCTGGCTATTCCCCTACGACCCAGCCCTCTCGTCGTGGATCGGCGGCGCCCCAAAGCTCGTCTCCTCGACGCATAACGAGCTGGGTGCCGCTTGTCATTGGAATAGACCGTAACTCGGCTCCCCGTCCAACCAGCAGATCGGCCTGAGCCTTCGGATAACGACCCGCTTCGAGGAGGCTTGGGCCATTGAGGCTTCCAAGGTGAGGCTGATTGAGGGCGTCTTGTGGCCTAAGGCCATCTCGCAGTGTGTGAAGAAGGCTTTGCGCAACGTAATGAATAATCATTGCGCCCCCTGCGCTCCCTACAGCCATAAGGGGCTCCTGGGTCTGGGAATTAAGCACTAAAAGTGGACTCATGGACGATCTTGGTCTCTTGCCAGGTTCTGGGCGATTCGCAATAGGTCTGCCGTGTTCGTCAAGGGGTTTGAAGCTGAAGTCGGTTAACTGGTTATTAAGAAGAAAGCCCTTCACCATGGTTCGCGAGCCAAATGCTGACTCGATGGAACTCGTTAATGCCAAGGCATTGCCACTGCCATCAAAAATACTCAGGTGCGTCGTTCCTGCCTCGGGCTGCAAGGGCATGCCTCCCAGTTGCTTACCAGGAAAACCTGCGGGCACCCCGGCAGGCGCCAGGCCAAGGCTTTTCTCCGTAATAAGCTGGGAGCGCGCCTTCAGGTAGCTGCTCTCCAAGAGCGATTCCCACTGGCGCGATTCATGGCTTAAATAATTTGGGTCGGCAACGTACAGCGCACGATCAGCAAAGGCAAGTCGCGAGGCCTCAAGGTAGAGATAATCATGGTCAGCAGACCTTAAACGACTTTCTTGATGACGAAGGGTTCCAAGAATTTGTCCGATGGCCAGGGGCCCGGAGCTTGGGGGTGGAGGCCCGCAGATTTTGTAGTTGTTTGCCTGCGCCTCGACCTTCCAGTTAAAGCACAAGGGGCTGCGCCTAAGGGCTTTGTAGTTTTGAAGGTCGTTCTGGCCAAGCCTCCCCGGGTCGGTTGCATGCTTTTGTACGGCGCTCTCAATGGCCTTGGCAACCTCACCTGTGTACAAGAAGTCTGGCCCCTCGGCTGCTAAGCCTCGCAAGACGTTGGCAAGCATCGGGTTACGCAGCCGGTGGCCCACAGGCCAGGGATCGAGCCGTTGGTCGTAAAAATAGGCGCGTGCGGCAGGGTCCTCTCGAAGCAGACGATCGCCCAGAAGAAGACGATGCAGCCTTTGCCCGACAGGAAAGCCTTGCTCGGCAAGTTCAATAGCAGGCTCAAACAGGCGCTTCCATGGCAGCCTGCCGTGGTCTTGATGCGCAAGATGCAGCATCGCGATAAGTCCTGGAACTCCCACTGCCCGGCCCCCACGTTTTGCCTTCTCAAACGCCATGGGCTGGGCTGTCAGAGGATCGGAGGAATGAAGAAAGAGCGCCTGCGTTGTTGCGGCTGGCGCTGTCTCTCGACCATCGTAGACGTGAACCTCTCGGCCGTTGCCATGAATCAGGAAGGCGCCTCCGCCAAGACCACTGGACTGAGGCTCGACAAGGCCAAGCACCATCTGACTTGCAATGGCCGCGTCAACGGCGCTTCCGCCCTCTTTAAGCATTAAGGCGCCGGCCTCTGAGGCAAGTGGGTGTGCGGTGGCAACGGCAAACTTCGAGAAGCGCCATTCGGGCTTTTCGCTCCAGCCAGAGGCCGCCTCGGGGGCCGTTACGGCAGACGACGGTGCCTGCGCCTGAGCCTGAGCTAGGGCCAGACCTAGACCCACTAAAATGGCTGTAATCAGCCCTGCCACGGAGTTAATAGCCCTGGCTTTTGCCAGTGCTCGCTCAGGGACCAGCGGATGCTGGCAACATGTCAACAAAATATTCGTGCTTTCCTGATTGGTCATGAGGCCGCAGTGTAACCGCAGCCTTGAGAGGTCCAATTCTTTTTTAATGGGCGGAAAGTGATACCCCCCTATTTCACTTTTTGGGCAGTACCATCCCATCTAAGCCAAACCCCAGACGCGATACCTGGGCCCTAACCAATTCATAGCAAGGAGACAAGACCATGGCAGATCAATCAAACAGCAGTAACTGGCGTTTCGAAACAAAGGCGGTGCATGCGGGTTTTGCGGGCGATCCAACAACTAAGGCGGTTGCCACGCCCATCTACCAAACCGTGGCCTATGCCTTTGACAATACCCAGCACGGTGCAGACCTGTTCGATCTGAAGGTCATGGGCAATATCTATACGCGCATCATGAACCCCACACAGGACATGCTTGAGCAACGGGTGGCCGCGCTTGAAGGGGGTATTGCATCGCTGGCGCTGGCCTCTGGCCAGGCCGCGATTACCTACGCTATACAAACCATTGCTGAGGCGGGAGACAACATTGTGTCTGCCTCCACGCTTTACGGTGGAACTTACAACCTGTTTGCACACACCCTGCCGCAGTACGGTATTGAGGTGCGGTTTGCCGATTACCGCAAGCCGGAATCGTTTGAGGTCCACATTGATGCAAAGACCAAGGCCATTTACTGCGAAACCATTGGAAACCCTTTAGGTAACGTCACCGATATTGGTCGTCTGGCAGAAATCGCCCATCGCCATGGTGTCCCTTTGATTGTTGATAACACCGTTCCAAGCCCCTATCTGTGCCGGCCCATTGAGCATGGCGCCGATATTGTGGTTCACAGCCTGACCAAATACATGGGGGGCCACGGCACAACAGTGGCGGGAACCAT
>JAURFZ010000105.1 GCA_030834045.1 Burkholderiales bacterium | reverse complement strand
TGAGGACGGCGGTATTCGTGCAATACGCATTCGTGACGATGGGCATGGCATTGCGTCCGACGACCTTTTACTGGCCGTGCAGCAGCACGCCACAAGCAAAATTCGTAGCCTTGACGATCTGCTTGCCGTGCGTAGCCACGGCTTTCGTGGTGAAGCCTTGGCCTCGGTGGGGTCCGTTGCCGAGCTCACCATCACCAGCCGCACGCCAGAGGCCGAGCATGCCAGCAGCATCTCGAATCGAACGGGCCAATGGCAGGTATCACCAGCTGCCGGAGGCCAGGGCACCATGGTGGAGGTGCTTGGTCTTTTCCATACCATTCCAGCCCGCCGGCGTTTTTTAAAAACCCCCGCCACGGAACTCAACCACTGCCGTGAGGCCTTTCAGCGCGCGGCCCTTGCCCATCCACAGGTTCGCTGGCAGTTTCGTCATAACGACAAGCTCTTGCTAAGTCTTCCTGCGCAAGACCATGTCGAGCGCGTCGCTCGCCTGTTTGACATCGATCCTGCAACCATGGCCGTCTGCCATCAGGCGCATGGGCCCATGACCATTAATGCCTTTTTGCAAAGGCCCACCGAGGCCTCCCATGCAGCCGACCGTCAGTATTTTTATGTGAACGGTCGTCCCATCCGCGATCGCATGCTTGCCCATGCCATGCGATCGGTCTATGCCGACCTGCTGCATAGCGACCGGCAGCCACGGTTTGCCCTGTTCATTGACATCGAAAGCGATCGCGTGGATGTCAATGTGCATCCAGCCAAGGCGGAAGTTCGCTTTCGCGAGTCGCAGGCGGTCTATCAGGCTGTTGTTCAGGCCTGCCGCCAAAGCCTTGCATCAGGGCAGGTGGGGGCCGCAAGCCCATCTGGCTATGCCACTGGTGTAGCCACTGGGGTTACCCCTGTTGGTCCAGGTCAGCCCGTCGTAACGTCGGCCAACCCCATGCGGCCATACCCAAGCCAGTCCGCCCTTGGTCTTGTCTCACCGGACCCTGGCTCTGCCGCTTCCTTGTCCTCGTCGGTCTGGCGGGTGAATGCGCCTGCCGCTTCTTTCAGTGCCTTCGATGCCGCGATGCAATCGGGTGTGGCTGCTGATGCCGATCATCCTTTGGGCTTTGCCCTTGCCCAGTTGCATGGCATTTTTATTCTTGCCCAGAACGCCCAGGGGCTTATTCTGGTCGATATGCATGCTGCCCACGAGCGCATTGTTTACGAGCGTCTTAAGGCCATGCCGTCCGGGTCGATGCAGCAACTGCTTGAGCCGCTGGCCCTTCAGGCCTCTGCCCTTGAGCTTGAAACCTTACAGACTCAGCAAGGCCTCTTGAATGACCTGGGCTTCTCCTTGTCGGTCCTTTCCGATCAGAGCATGGCCGTTCGTGGTCTGCCAGTGCTGCTTGTTCAGGCCCAGGTGGAGCCCTTGGTACGCCAAACCTTGGCCGAGCTTGCCCAGCACGGTCTCTCAAGCCTAATGGAAGAAAAGCGCAATGCCCTGCTTGCCACCATGGCATGCCATGGTGCGGTTCGTGCGAATCGCAGGCTCTCCATTCCCGAGATGAATGCCCTTCTGCGTGACATGGAGCGCACCGAGCGAGCCGATCAGTGCAACCATGGTCGACCCACCTGGGTGCAGCTTGACCTGCAGACGCTTGATCGTTTTTTTCTACGAGGGCAGTAGGCCGGTGGGTCAGCGCAGACCATGGTGAAGCCTGCCCTGGTGGACTGCCTAATTGGCCCTACCGCAAGCGGCAAATCGGGGCTTGCGCTCCGGCTTGCACAGGCATTAAGCCTAAATCACGGGGGGCAGGCCGTTGAGATTGTAAGTATGGATTCCGCGCTTATCTACAAGGCCATGGACATCGGTACGGCCAAGCCCACCCCTGCCGAACGCTCACAGACGCCACACCACCTCATCGACATTCTTGAGCCCGAACAGGTTTTTTCTGTTGCCCAGTTCCTGGATCAGGCCAAAGGCGCCATCCAGGCTATTAGACGCCGTGGCAATCGCCCTTTGGTTGTGGGCGGCACCATGCTTTATTTCAAGGCGCTCTTGAACGGGCTTGACGATCTTCCTTCCGCACCGATTTCGCTGCGTCAGGCCCTTGCCGCAAAGGCTAAAGCCGTGGGATGGCCCGCCATGCATGCCGAGCTTCAAAATCACGACCCGCTGACAGCGCAGCGTCTGAATCCGAACGATGCGCAGCGTATTTCAAGGGCACTGGAAGTCTTCTTGCATACGGGCGTCAGTCTGAGCGACTGGATTCGTAAGAGCCAGTCGAAGTCAGAGCCCGAGGCAAGGGACCATGCATTGACCGCCACGGGGCTTCGTGTTCTGGCGTTGCAACCCGAGGACCGGGCCTGGCTGCACCGTCGGATCGAGCAAAGGTTTATGGCCATGCTTGACCAGGGCTTGCTTGAGGAGGTCTGCCAACTTCGTAAAAGGCCGGGGCTTTCCGCGCTGCATCCGAGCATGCGCGCGGTGGGCTATCGACAGGCCTGGTCGCATCTGGACGGCGAACAAAGCGCACCGGCTTTTATTGAGGCAGGCATTGCGGCAAGCCGTCAGCTTGCCAAGCGTCAGATCACCTGGCTGCGCAGCTTTCAGGACCTTCATCGTCTTGACCCCTCGACCATGAGCTCGGCTGCCCTTGAACAAAGGGCCTTGCAGTGGTGGCAGGCCGATGACTAGGGCGAACGCTGCGGCTTAACTTAGAGAGCGCCTTAAGCTAACGCTACTATTACAGAACTCATGTCCGGTCTTTCTGCAACCTTTCTTATTTCTTACCTCTTGGGCTCGGTCTCCTTTGCCATTTTGGTAAGTCGACTGCGTGGCCTTAGCGACCCTCGAAGCTATGGCTCGGGCAACCCTGGGGCGACCAATATGTTGCGAACGGGGGACAAGCGCGCCGCCGCTCTAACCCTTATTGGTGATGCGGCCAAGGGCTGGTTGGCCATCATGGTCTTCCATGCCCTTTTGCTTCCCGGCGCGGCCTCCGTGGAAGAGGCCAATGAATGGTTAGCCGTTGCCGCCATTGCTGTTTTCCTTGGCCACCTCTTCCCCGTTTTTTTTCAGTTTAAAGGGGGTAAGGGTGTGGCAACGGCCCTGGGCGTTCTGCTTGGTTTATCGCCTCTGCTTGGGCTTGCAAGTCTTGCCGTCTGGCTCGTGGTCTTTGGCTTAAGCCGAATTTCCTCGCTTTCCGCCCTTTCGGCTGCCCTGGCTGCACCCCTTCTACCTTTGCTTGGTCTTGGCTATGGCTCGCTTAGCCAGAACCCAGCCGAACAACCCGACCCGGCAGTCATTGTTCTAGATCCGCTCTGGTGGGCCATTGTTGCCATGAGCCTACTCCTCCTTGCTCGCCATCGGCGCAACTTTCAAGACCTTTTTCAGGGCAAAGAAAAACCCGTCGGCTTTAACAAAGACTCGAGCTAGGGTTTTTCTAACGAAGGTCTTCCAAGGGCCAGCGTGGTCGTACCTGCATACCCAATACGCGTCCTTCGACGTCATGACCGGGTATCCTCGCTGGCCTGTCGGTCTCCGAACGTTTTAGGCCAGAAAGAAGGCGAAGCCCCGCCGCCCAGGCAATCATGACGCCATTGTCGGTGCAGAGCTCGGGCGGTGGGAAGAAGACGCGCGCAGTCCGTTCTTCTGCTGCCTGAAAAAGCCTCTTGCGCATTTCTTTGTTAGCGCTTACACCGCCCGAAACCACCAACTGGGAGTACCCGGTCTGGTCAAGGGCGGCTATGGACTTCTCGCAGAGCAGCTCCACAATAGCGGCCTGAACTTCGGCGGCCAGGTCGGCCCGTGTCTGGCACGTCTGAGGATCGGTCTTTAGAAGGGCCTGCGTGCCCCCAAGCTTCTGAACCTGGGTAAGCACCGCGGTTTTTAGCCCCGCAAAACTGAGGTCAAGCCCCTGCTTCCTCAGAAGTGGCCGCGGGAGACGGAACCGCCCGGGAACACCGCCTTCTGCAAGCTTGGCAACGGCCGGGCCTCCAGGGTAGCCAAGCCCAAGCAGTTGAGCCGATTTATCAAAAGCCTCACCGGCTGCGTCATCGATGGTCTCGCCAAGAAGTTTGTACTCACCTATACCCGTGACTTCAAGAAACTGAGAGTGGCCGCCAGAGACCAAAAGAGCCACAAAGGGGAAGCTGGGTGTCAACTGGGGCGCATGTTCCGAGGATGCCTGATCCGTTTCCCCAACCAAATGAAGCAGGGGCGATAACAAGTGGCCCTCCAGGTGATGGACGGGGTGAACAGGCTTACCTATGGCTAGGCCGAGCCCGTAAGCGAAGCTAGTGCCAACCCACAGGGCACCGGCAAGGCCGGGGCCCTGTGTCACTCCAATGCTGTCAATGTCGCACAGATCAAACTGGGCCTGACGCAGGCATTCGTCGAGAAGGGGAAGAATACGCACCATATGGTCGCGCGAGGCTAGTTCCGGCACCACCCCGCCGTAGCGCTCGTGCATCTCGGTCTGGGAGTGCAGGGCATGGCCTAAGAGCTTCGCCTTGCAGCCTTGTGCGGGCTTTTCTGCCGGACCAGGAATAAGCTCAAGCAGGGCGAGGCCCGTCTCATCACAGGAGGTTTCAATGCCTAAAACATGCATCTTTGCTTGCTTTGCTTCCAAGGCTTCGACATAATCACCGATTCTACTTTTTATACATCTAAGAACATCTTTTTATGCCAGTCGTTCGAGTCAAAGAAAACGAGCCCTTTGAGGCTGCAATGCGGCGCTTTAAGCGCACCATCGAAAAAATAGGTCTGCTCACGGAGCTTCGTGCACGTGAGTTTTACGAAAAGCCAACAGCTGAGCGTAAGCGTAAAAAAGCCGCCGCGGTTAAGCGTCACTACAAGCGCGTTCGCAGCCAAATGCTTCCTGCCCGCAAATACTAGTCATTTAAGATTTAAGGGGGTCCGGACCAGGGTCTTTCCAAGGAAAGGCCCAAGCGGTCAAGACAGCCCCCTGGTCATGGCTGGGCATGCCGCGGGTCTAACCATCGGGCATCGCATAATTCAGCAATGATTCCTTCGTCGTTTATTGACGACCTGCTTCAAAAGGTTGACGTCGCCGAGGTTGTTGGCCAGTACGTTAGCCTTAAGAAGTCAGGTGCCAACTACAGCGGGCTTTGCCCCTTTCATACCGAAAAGTCACCCTCGTTCACGGTAAGTCCAACCAAGCAGTTCTATCACTGCTTTGGTTGTGGGGCCCATGGCACAGCCCTGGGCTTTC
>JAURFZ010000104.1 GCA_030834045.1 Burkholderiales bacterium | reverse complement strand
ACCTGAATGTCTACAACATCTTTAGCAATCTGCTCGTTCTGCTTATGGCCTTGTTTGGTGGTGGTAGCCGCGAGTAGTTGTAAGTCCGTTTAGGCATAGTCTTGCCAGAGGCCGCTTCTTTAATCAGGGCGGCCTTTTTTATTTCAGCCTGAGCCCCGCCGGCGGCTAAAGCCGATCGAACACCGCAATCGATTCCACATGAGCCGTCTGCGGAAACATATTGGCAACACCGGCCTTACTTAGCTGCCAGCGCCCCTTGTGCACCAGAATGGCGGCATCGCGGGCCAGCGTTGATGGGTTGCACGAGACCATCACAAGGCGTTGCGGCCCACGGTCTTCAAGCGACTGTTCGGCAAGGGCCTGAGCCAAGGCCTGGGCGCCCTCGCGCGGGGGGTCAATAAGCGCCCTGTCGACCCGCCCCAGACCATCAAGCCAGCCCCGGTCCAGCTCAAAAAGATTACTCACCTCAAATGAGGTCTTCTGGGCAAGCTTTAACATCTCGGCATTGGCCTTTGCCTTTGCCACCAAGGGCTGACTGCCCTCATAGCCTAGAACATGGGCTGCATGACGGGCCAAAGCAAAACTAAAGTTACCAAGCCCACAAAAAAAATCCACCACTCGATCGCGGGGCTGGACCTCAAGAAGCTGAGTCGCCTTGTAAACAAGCCTACGATTCACCGCGAAGTTCACTTGGGTGAAATCGACGGGCGAAAAAGGCATGCGCAGGCTGAATTCTGGAAGGCTAAACCAAAGGCCAGGGCCGTCTGCAAAGGCCCTCGGGTTGTCATGACTTCCTTTGGGTAGAAACTCAGCCAATGGCGCTGCCGTCTCGGGGCCCTTAGGCTGAAGCCAAAGGCTTAGACTTGCCGCCTGGGCCTGCTCGAATTCAGCAAGCCTTTGTAGGTCGTGGGCCGACGGGGGCTGCATGACACGAACCACCCAGACCATGAACCCATCATCAGAGACAGCAAGCTCAAGCTGAGGAATCTGGCGAGCGATCGACAGGCCTTGCAGACAGTCTTTTAGCGCGGGCAGGACACGGCTTGCCTCGGGGCGTAGAACAGGGCAGTGCTCCATGGCCGTAATGAATCGGCCAGCCCGCTCCCGAAAACCAAGCAAGAGTCCGCCCCTCTTATCAACCCATCGCGCCGAAAGACGCGCCCGGGAACGGTAGCCCAAGGAAGGGCCACGAAGCGGCGCAAGATGCTCGTAACCCTTTATGCGCCCAAGGTGCCAGAGGTTGTCCTCAAGCACCCGTTGTTTGTAGGCAATCTGCGCGGTGTCGGTGGCATGCTGCATGGAGCAGCCTCCGCAGACCCCATAGTGCTGGCATGGGGCCTGCCTTCGATCGGCCGATTCACGATGAATGCGGGCGATTTGGGCTTTTATGTAACTTGGGCGCTCACGCAAGACATGCGCACTAAGCCGCTCACCTGTTAGGGCACCAGCAACAAAAACAACCTTCCCCTGAAAGTGAGCCACGCCCTGACCTTCCAGGTCCACTGACTCAATGTGAAGGTCTTCAATCAGGCGGCCAGGCTTGGGCGGGCCAAGGGTGCGTCGGCTCATACCTGACTAGTAAACGGACCAGGCCTCAAGAAAACGCGTCCAGTGCGCGCCCTGAAGCGGGCGAGATGGATCTCCAATAAGTTCTGTAAGGGCGTCACGAACCACCGCGTCTTCGCTGCGCCGCTCGCCCTCGGTGATTTCCCCACGCATGACTCGAAACCGTTGATATAGAAGGTAGGTGTTCACAACATCGGTTTCACAATAGGCCGCAACCTGCTCATACCGGCCTTCAAGGCAGGCCTGCCAGACCTTTGCGCCATCTTCCCCAAGCTTACCCGGCAGCCCGCAGAGCTGACTGACCCTATCAAGCGGGGCGTTGGCCCGGCCTGTGAAGTTTGAAAGAACGTCCATAAGATCAAGATGACGGGTGTGGTAGCGGCTTAAATAATTGTTGTATTTAAAGTCGCGATCGTCATCGCCAGTATCGAAGTAACGATGTCCGACACCGCCACGAAACAAGGCACGGTGATGGAGAACAGGCGCATCGAACCCGCTGCCATTCCAGCTTACGAGCTGAGGGCTGTGTTTATCAACAATGCCAAAAAACTGCCTTAGCCTGTGCGACTCCTCTTCATCGGTGGTTCCGGTGCCATCGCCCAGGCAACGCACCTGAAAGCCCGAGGCGTCACGAAAGGCACAGCCAATAACCCAGATTCGCTGGAGGTAATGCGGCAGGAAATCAGACTGCCCCTTTTCAAGCCGCTCGGCCTGAAACGCCTCCACGCCTTGGGCATCGGAGAGGTCGTCGCTTATTTGGCCAAGACGGCGAAGGCCTGCGACGTCCGGAACCGTTTCAAGGTCAAAGGCAAGAACAGGGGTCACAAAAGTGGCGCTATCGAGTGGGCAGGAAGGTCATGGGGTCGACGGGCTTGCCGCCCTTTCGTACTTCGAACAAAAGCATGGGTCGCTCGGCATCCGACATGCCGAGCTCTGCAATTTTCTGCCCACGACGAACGGTCTGACCTTCTTTCACCAAAATAGCTCGGTTGTGGGCATAAGCAGTAATGACGTCTTGCTCATGCTTAACGATGACTAAATTGCCATAGCCACGAAGCCCACTGCCGCTGTAGACCACCTTGCCCGTCTCGGCCGCAAACACCGCCTCACCAGGGGCTCCGGCAATCGATAGCCCCTTGTTCCCTCCCTCGGAGAAGCCTGAAATAACCTGCCCATTGGCCGGCCAGACCCAGCCTGTTGCGGCTGGCGCAATCGAGGCGAGTTCGGTGGGCGGGGCTGCGGTTGCAGGGGCAGCAGGATCGGCAGGCGTAGAGGTTGCCGAGCCAGGGCTGGCCATGGGGGAGGGGGGTCCACCTGTGGCTGCTGCAGGCAGCGGTTCGCTAGAAGGTTGGGACTGAAGTGGGCGAACGCCCACGCCCGAGCTTGGCGCAATGGGCTGCGCCTGCGCGCCGCCCGTAGCAGGTGGTGAGGACTGGGCAAGCGCTGGCCCCGACCGGGGTGAGGGGTTAACAACCCACAGCACGCGGCCTGGCTCAATCACATTCGGATTGCTGAGCTTGTTCCAACGGGCAAGATCCTTCCAGTCGGCGTTGTGATCAACGGCAATGCTGTAGAGGGTGTCGCCTCGACGCACGCGATACTGGCCCTTACCAATCGGCTCAAGGGCGCCCAACGACTTACCCGTGGCGCTGCGCTGCTCGGCAGGAAGGCTACCCGGCACAGCGCGGGACTCCACCGGCGCTGGCCCCGGCGAGGCACAACTGGCTAGCAGGCCAATGCAGGCCAACGAAAGGCAGATACGGCAAGCTCGGTCAAATGGGGTCATTTCTGTAATCCTCTCAGAATAGGCACATAAGAGACTTCGTCGAACTCGCGACGCTCGTAGGTCGGTCGATCGGGCTGGGTTTCCCCTGAAGTCACTCGAATCACGACCAGTTTCTGCCGCGGCGAGCCGATTGGGGCAACAAGTACACCCCCGGGGTGTAATTCTCTCAATAAATCGAGAGGAATGTCGGACATACCCGCTGCTAAGAAAATAGTTTGAAATAAACCCGACCGGCCTGCGGGACTTAGACCATCACCATGCAAGAGATGCAGGTTGGGCAGCGCGAGTTGAAAAAGGTTACGTCGAGCCTGCTGGTGCAGCCCAAGGATGCGCTCCACCGAGTACACCTCGGCAAAGACCTTGGCAAGAACGGCTGCCTGATAGCCGCAACCACCTCCCACCTCCAGCACCCGCCCAGGAGCCTGGTCGAAGGGAAGGTGGGTGAGGGCAAGCTCGATGGCGCGCGCAACAACATAGGGCTGAGAGATGGTCTGGGAATGGCCAATGGGCAGGGCGGAATCCTCGTAGGCGCGACTGGCTAGCGCTGCGTCGACAAACTGATGGCGTGGCACGGCAGCCATCGCCTTAAGAACCTTGGGATTCTGAATGCCCTGGTCTCTGAGACGTTGAATCATGCGCTCACGCAGTCGGTCGCTGGCAAGCCCTGTTGTAGGGTCGCTCACGCTTGAGGTAACGGGCGCGGCAGCCTCTGCTTTCGATGAACCCCATCGAGGCTTAAATTGAGTTGGCTGGGGGAAGGCGGCGCTGCGGTTCGACTTCACGGCAAAGATTGAAGCCAGTCATCAAGAGCGACATGGGCGGCCGCATCACCAAGATCAACCCGTAGAGGCGTAATGGCCACCTTGGCATGGGCCAAGGCATGAAAGTCAGTGCCGGGCCCAGCATCGCGAATACCACCCGGCGCACCCACCCAGTACATGGGCTCTCCCCGAGGCGAGGCCACTTCAATAACGGGCTGAGCCACATGGCGTCGGCCGAGCCGGCAGATCTCGTAGCCCTGCATTGAGCCAAGGCTCACACTTGGAATGTTGACATTTAGGAGCTTGGGCTCATTGAAGGGCTTTTGAAGAAACCCAGTGACCAGACGCTGCACCACGTGAACGGCGGTATCTAAATGGTCGAATCCCCGGTCAGCCAATGAGAAGGCAATGGACGGAATACCAAGCAGAAAGCCCTCCATGGCAGCTGCCACGGTTCCCGAGTAAAGGGTGTCCTCGGCCACGTTCTGGCCATTGTTTATGCCTGAAACAACCAGGTCGGGACGAAACCCCAGAAAGCCCGTGACCGCAACATGCACGCAATCGGTTGGGGTTCCATTGACATAGAAAAACCCTGAAGAGGCCTTGCGAACATAGAGCGGGCGATCGAGGGTAAGTGAATTGCTGGCGCCACTGCGGTCGGCCTCTGGAGCCACCACCGTAACCTCCCCAAAACCGCGCATAGCCTCGGCGAGCGCTGCAATTCCGGGGGAGAAATAGCCATCGTCATTGGAGACCAGTATTCGCATTACTGGCCCTGACCCGAGCCGTCGTCAGGCCAGTCGCGAATATAGGCTTTAAGCATTTGATTCTCAAATTTCTGGGCCTCCAGCACGGCACGCGCAACGTCGTGAAACGAGACAACGCCAAGCACCGATTGGTCGGCATCGACCACGGGCAGGTAGCGCTCGCCGCAGTCATTCATAACCGTGCGCAGTTCATCCACGGTCATGTCGGGATGGGAACATGTGGGCTTCGGGTTCATCACCTCTGCAACTGTAATTTCGGACATGGTTGGTGTTGGACCCGTTCTCTGCTCTCGCTGGCGCTTGGCAAGCACAACAAGAATCTCACGAAAGGTCAACATGCCAGCAAGCTGACCCTTTGATAGCACCACCACTGAACCGATGTTTT
>JAURFZ010000103.1 GCA_030834045.1 Burkholderiales bacterium | reverse complement strand
AGGTGCTGGGTGATGTGCGCGCTGCCATGGCCTGGGCGGCTTCCAACGGTGGTGATAAAAACAAGGCAGGTGTTACAGGCTTTTGCTGGGGCGGTCGCATTGTCTGGCTCGCTGCCGCTGAAATTAAAGAGATGAAGGGTGGCGTAGCCTGGTACGGACGCATTCGCACCACTGTGAATGAGGCCAACCCCATCCATCCCATCGACATTGCCGAGAAGTTGCAGTGGCCTGTACTGGGTCTTTATGGCGGTGCCGACAGCGGCATTCCAAATTCCGATGTCGATGAAATGAAGACGCTTCTCTCATTCGGAAGTAAGCCATCTCAAGCCTCCGAAATTATTCTCTACCCAGACACCCCCCACGCCTTTCATGCCGATTACCGGCCAAGCTACCGCAAGAATCCCGCCGAAGACGGTTGGAAGCGATGCCTGGCCTGGTTTGAAAAGACGCTGGTCTAGTTTGCTTTTCGTCCGGGGGCGCTGAGTTTTCGCGCCTGGGTCACCATGCAAGGGGGCGCCTCAAAAAGAAGCGCCCCCTTTCTTTTTAGGCGCCCACAATGCCGCCGTCATCGCGCGTAATAACAATCGTTGCCGACCGTGGCCTTCCTGTGTTGGGGCCATAGCCCGCATTGCCAGGCCAACTGCTCTGGTACGTGCCAGCTGCCATGTCAGCAGCCTTAGTGGCCTCACCCGGGTGTTGAATGTTCACAAAAATGGCCCGGCCATCGGGTGTCTCGCAGATGCCAGTTACTTCAGCGCCCTTGGGCGCAACCAAGAAACGACGAAGCCTTGCATCGCCCAGGGTCTCACCAATGAAGCTGGTCTGCTCGGCCGTCTTCGTGTCCATCTCGTTGCGAACGGTAATCTTCCCGCCGTCGCCCACCTTGCCGGGAATGGCAGCAAGCAGCATGCAGTTGCTCTGATCGGTCATCGCGCCATCGTCGGTCTGAATCCAGCAGATACCGGTCTTGTTGCTAAACCAGAGGCCATCGGGTGAGGAGAAGCTGTTGGCGGCCGTAAGCTTTGACAGGTTTGCATCACCCGCCGTCTCTTCCGCACCAAACAAGAAGATATCCCAGACGAACGTACTTGCAGTTGCAAGGTTCTTGTCTTCGCGGAACCGAACAATGTGGCCGTTGGGGTTGCCCGAACGCCTCTTACCATCGGGGTCGGCATAGGCGCGTGGGTTCGCTGCATTGGTGGTGCCGGGCTGACGGTTCTTGGCGCTGTTATTGGTTAAAGCAAAATAAATTTCCCCATTGGCCGCGTTCATGGCGCCCCACTCGGGACGGTCCATGGGCGTGCCACCTGCCGCATCGGCCGCCAGGCGTGCATGCACCAGAACATCCGCCTGGTTGGCAAAGCTGTATTTGCTGAAGTTCTTGACCTTGGGGTTCTTCATTGAAAGCTCAAGCCACTCCCCCGATCCATCGTCATTGAACTTGGCCACATAAAGCTTACCCTCGGTAAGGTACTTATCACCCCCAGCCATGCCACGCCCCGTGTCTTTGGGGTCCCAAACCGCCTTCGACACAAACTTGTAAATGTATTCGTTGCGGCCATCGCAGCCCATGTAGACTGCAAGCGGGTTGCCTGCAACGGGCTTTCCGAAAACGGCTGCCTCATGCACAAAGCGTCCGCAGGCCACGCGCTTGGCGGGCTTCGAGGTGGGCCGCACGGGGTCAATCTCAACAACATAGCCAAAAGTGTTGGCCTCTTGGCGGTAGTCACCCTTGGGCGAGCTTGAAGTTAGAGCAACATTCCAGCGCTCAAACCGGCTGTCATCGGCCGTGCCCGACACGGTGTGCCAGCCCATCGATTTGCTCTTACCGCTTGTTGGCGCTTCGGTCACAACGCCGTAGCGCTTCAACGCAACCGCCTGGTCGCCTGACAAGGCCGCGCCCTGGGTGCGGTTGAAGTAGGGGTAGAAGTTTTCTTCGCAGGTCAGGTAGGTTCCCCAGGGGGTGCGTCCCGAGCCGCAGTTGTTCAGTGTGCCTCGGGCCAGGTCGCCTTTGGCGTAGCGCTTGGTTACAAAAAGAGAACGAATGTCGGCCAGCTCTTTCTCAGGGCCGGTTACGACGGATTCTGTCTCTGGCGTAATGTGTCGGTTGTAGCTTGAGCCACGCACCATGGACCAGCCCGCCTGGCCTCTGCGAATCTCGGTCACGGTTACGCCGTGCAGGTTAATCTCTTTCAAAGCCTCAAGCTCGGGCCGCACGCCTAAATCCCAGGCGCCAAACTGATGAAACTTTTTCCCGCTCTGACCATTGGTGGTCTGGCCTTTTTCCATCAGGAAGGCGGCCTCGGCGCAGCTTTCGTGGTTCACCACCAGCAGCGCGCGCCCGGTGTCCTTCTCGGTGTACTGGCCTTGCTCGGTCATAAAGAAGATGTCGATGCCATCATGCTGGTCGCCAATACGACGTGACAGGTCGTCCGTTTCAATGCCCAGGTTCGTCCAGCCGGGCACGTTGAAGTCAATGGCATCACCCGTGGCATGAATAACCTTGTAGGAATAGCCCGGGGGTAGCTTGACGGCGTCCTGAATGCTTTTATCAACAGCGGCAAACCCAAGGGTCGTGGGGCGAGCCATACCCTGCGCGGCCTCGGCCTGGAACCCCTCGAGGCGCCTGCCAGGGCGCCTGCTGCAGTAAGACCCACCGCCTGTGCAGCACCTAAGCCTGCAAGGCCAAAGCCTCCGCGAATCAGCTGCCTGCGGCCGGGTTGCTCAAGACCCTTTTCAAGAACCTCTTGAAAGTGGGGGGCGTTACTCATGTTAAGAATCGGTTCTTCAGGATGGTGCGACATCAAAGGCTCCTTCATGCGGGTTTGTTGGACCAAAAGGTTGTTGGGTTTAATCAAGAAAAAGACGCTGCTAAGACGGGTGATCGACCCCTGGGCTAGCAACATCCGTAAAAACAGAACTGGAACGTTAAGCCCCGAAGATCAAAGTTTCGTGACAAAGCACCCGGTTTCTTCGTGGTTTTGATTTATGCTCTGCAACTCCATGACACTTCTGTTCATTCTTCTGGCGGCTGCGGCCGCCACCTTTATAAGCATTGGCCTTGCAGCCATCATTTCGTTGGGAAGGCTCTCGCGCCTGGTAGACCAGCTGGTCAGCTTCTCGGTGGGCATGCTTCTGGGCTCGGCCTTTTTACACCTTCTTCCTGAAAGCCTGCACATGGGGGCCGACTTTCATGACATTACGGCCACAGTACTCGTGGGCCTTCTAAGTTTCTTTGCGCTGGAACGTCTCTCCTTCTTTCGGCACGACCACCATCACGAGCTTGATGGCCACGACCACCCGCACGGCCACGACGCCGCCGTGGCAGGCAAGGGCGGCTCAAGCCTTCTGGTGGGCAGCACCATTCATGCCTTTGCTGATGGCATTCTTATTGCGGCGGCCTTCAATGTGGACTGGACGCTTGGGCTCATTACCGCGCTGGCTATTGCTACCCACGAGGTGCCGCAGCAAATTGGCAACTTCTTCGTTCTTCTAAACAGTGGCTTTAGCAAGCCTCGGGCACTGATATTCAACCTTCTTACAGGAAGTGGGGCCCTGGTGGGCGGGGTGCTGGGGTATTTTGCACTTGGCCAGGTGGGCGGGCTTCTGCCCTTTGTGCTGGCGATTGCCGCCAGTAACTTTATGTACATTGCACTCTCCGACCTTATCCCTCAGTTGCATGCCCAGGCCGATGGATCTGGGTCACACGGGCATGTCCACTCGCATGCCGTGCCCCGCAGCCAACCCCAAGTGGCCTCAGCGAATCATCATCCTTCCCACGATCACGCCAGCCATGGTGACCCCCATGAGGCGCATGAAGCGCATGAGGATCATGAAGGCGACGCCTCTGAACATCACCAACACCATAACGCTGAGCCGCACACTGCGACTGGCTCGGCCTCGTGGTTGCAGCCTTTGCTCATGCTTGCTGGAGTGGGGCTTGCCTATCTGGCCACAAGTCTGCTGCATTCGCACTAGGTCTTGCCGCAGCCTCCGGCAGACTATTCCAGGGCTTCCTCTGCGACAAGTCGAGTCCCTTTCAAAGGTCCTATTTTTCTGAAGTCTTGAATTTTTCAGAATCCGAACTCCCCTTTCCTTTAGGAGTTCTATATGCCCTTCCAGCTTTCCTTACTTCGGCCTTTTGCCTTTGTTCGTTCCAAGCTGTTTCACTCAGGCGCAAGCCGCCAGTCCCTTCTAAAGCCGTCCACTCCGCCGCTTGGTCAAGGCATGACGGAGTACATCATTGTCGTTGCTGTTGTCGCCGTTGCGGCCATTGGTATTTACAGTCTCTTGGGACAGACCATTCGTAATCAAACCGCGGGTATTGCGCAAGAGATCGCGGGTAACGATGGGGGCTCGGCCATGGCCGCTGCCTCGTCGTCTGCCAACTCCGCACGCAGCCAGGCCAATGTTCGCAAAGGCCTAAGCAACTACAACGAAGACAACCGCTAGGGCGGCCCGGTGTTGCGTCGACCCCCTCAGGGGTTTGTCATGCTTATGGGGCTTGGCTTAAGCCTTGTGCTTGGCCTTGTGCTGCTTGTGCTGGGTCTTTCCTCGTCCTTGCTTTCTGACAAGCAACGGGGCCAGGTTCTTGCCGATGCCGCCAGTCTCTCGGCGGCCAACTGGTATGCCCAGGCCTTGAACTACCAGGCCTATGCCAATCGGGCCATCCTTGCCAACGAGGTCATGATGGCTCAGAGCCTTACGGCACTGGCCTGGTCCAAGCATGCAGAAACTTTGGTGAACAACACGGGTTCCTTTGCCGCGTTTCTTCCCGCCCTGCGTGTCTTGGCCGGCTGGGCAAGCCAGGCGGCTCAGGCCTCACGGGTTTCGGCAGAACTTGCGGCACGCACCGAGATCCCAATTCGCTCGGGCTACACGCGGGTTCTTGCGGCCTCCCAAGAGGCCATGCGACTTGCGGTCAACCCCTTTGCAACGCAGACGCTGGTCAATGAGGTTGTCTGGTCGGGCGATCGACGCTTCTTTGGGCAGTACCTGCCAAGCTCTGACGTCTCGGCCTACTACCGGCTGGTGAAAACCTATGCAGGCGAGGAACGCGCGCCCTTTGCAAGCCTTGTAACAGGGGAGCTCGACAGCTTCACCCGAGCACGAGGCTACACACAGCGGCTCTACCTGCTTCCCACCACCAGCTGCATTCCAACCAGTATTGACCGTCTCTTTCATCGAATGGTGCGCCGTGGGGGAACAGCGCTTTCGGCGGACTACTCCGAATGGGAGGCCATTGACACGCTCTCGGCCCATCAATGGCGTCGACGCAGCTGGTG
>JAURFZ010000102.1 GCA_030834045.1 Burkholderiales bacterium | reverse complement strand
AGGGCACTTCGCCGTGATTCAGCCCCGCACTGGGCAACGTAGGTCAGCGGAGATTAACAGGGTGGTAGGGGGCTGGTAACCGGCTGTAACGGGAGACCCCTAGTAGCGCAGACCTGAGGTCTCAATCCAGCCAAGCCAGTGGGCAATAAGCAGTGAAATAAACAAAGCAATCGAGAGACCCACCCGAAGGGCCAGCGCCTTCACGGTGTTATTACTCTGGCCCTTGTCACGCATAAGGTAGAAAAGCGCCGATCCGAGGCTGGCAATAATGAGTAAAAAGGCAATAGCAACAAATATCTTCATATGACGGATTATCGGCTAAACCCTGCGGTTCTGTTCTGTCTTGGCCTTGCAATCCTTGGGCTTGTACTTGCCCAATGGCAGTGGAGCCGAGCGCAGTTCAAGGAGCAGCAAATTGAACGTGCGGCAGCCAACTCATCGGTTGGTCTGGCCCCCGGAGTTCAAAGCGTACTGGGCGGGCCTGGTCTTGGCTGGTCCCAGAACCAATCCGCCGATTCGCTCGATCAGAAAACCTTCTTGCTTCAAGGTGGTGAGTGGATCGCCGCCTCCAAGATTTTTCTTGATAACCGCGCCTTAAACGGTCGCGCTGGGGTTCATGTGCTTACAGCAGTGCGTTTTGAGGACGGGTCGATAGGCTGGGTCAACAGGGGATGGGCGCCCAAGCAGCCGGGCAGCCAAGGCCCCGTTGCGCTGCCCTTTATTCAGGCGTCCGTCCACGCGCCCCGCCAGGCTATTCTTGATGAAGGCTTTGAGGTGGTGGCCTATCAGAGTCTTATGCGACGCGTGGAACTCTCTGAGAATGATGGCGCCCTTCGCCAGGGCGCCCTCTGGCAGAACTTCGACGCGAAGGCAGCAGAAGACCTACTAGCAAAGTTACTTCCTCAGGAGACCCTACGAATCTGGCCAGTGATTTTTTGGAGCACAAGCCCATCCGGCGATGGCCTCGTTCAGCAGCCTCCTCGGCTTGCCCAAGACGACGTGCAAAAGCACTACGGCTACGCCTTTCAGTGGGTATTGTTAACGCTGGTCGCGCTATTCTTTGCCTGGAAACTGGGCCGGCGAAACCCAACCCCCGACGCTTAAATTCGTCGTAATCAATAAAGGACAGCATGAGGTCTCGATTAACGCTCTGGCTTATTGTTGCGGTTTGTATTGCCCCGGTTGTGCTTTCTTACGTCTATTACTATGGCGTGCGGCCCGATGACCGTACCAATTACGGTGACCTTATTCAGCCGCAGCGTAACCTTGCGGCCCTGCCTGTGAGACCTCTGGTGCAGCCGAAGTCCGAATCGGGTTTTCTTGATGTGCTTCGTCGCGTGGACCCTTCCGAGTCGCGCGCGACGCTCGATAGCCTAGAAGACTTTCGCGGCCGATGGCTCCTTGTTCGTGTGGGCCCTTCCGCCTGTTCACAAGATTGCCAAAAGGCCTTGTGGGTGATGCGCCAGGTTCGGCTCACCACAGGACGGGACCGTGACCGGGTGGAGCGGCTCTGGCTGGTCGTAGACGATCGCACGCCGGATACAGAGGCCTTGGCTGACTATGAAGGCACCTGGGCACTTGGGGTGAGCGCTGAAGCCCTCCAGGCAACCTGGCAGCAGCCGGCCACCCTAGCAACCCCTTCTGGGCAGGCCGCTGCTGGAACCCCCAGCCAGTCGCTGCCTACGGCGTTGAGCACCATGGATCCCCTTAGCCAAGAAACCAGTTTCTGGCTGGTCGACCCTTTGGGCAATTTAATGATGCGTTTTCCTCAAGATCCAGATCCTGCGAAAATGAAGAAAGATTTAATTCGGCTCTTGAAGGCCTCACGCATTGGCTAACAATCCACCGTTACAAACCGTTATAAAGAGGATGAGACGAGGCTTCTCTCTGAAAGCCTAAGCGATTGAACGAATGACAACCTTATCTGCCCCTTCCCCGCTGAGCTCTTTGCTAAAGCAGTACTACGTGCTTACGAAGCCACGGGTCAATGCGCTTATTCTTTTCTGTGCGGTTATCGGCATGCTCTTGGCCCAGCCTGAACTGCCGGCGCTTGGACTCGTTCTGCTTGCCACCCTGGGAATTGGACTTGTTGCAGGCGCTGCCGCAGCCGTGAACTGCCTTGTTGAGAGCCATATTGATGCCAAGATGGCGCGTACTTCGTGGCGGCCCCTGCCATCAGGCACGCTTACCGTCACCCAGGTCTTCGTCTTTTCGGGCGTGCTGGGTGGTCTTGGGCTTTTTGTTTTGTTTACCTGGGTCAACGCTCTAACCGCCTGGCTCACGCTGGCCACCTTTGTTGGCTATGCCATTGTTTACACCATGCTGCTCAAGCCGCTTACACCGCAGAATATCGTTATTGGCGGTGCCTCCGGTGCAATGCCCCCTGTTTTAGGCTGGGCAGCAGTGGCCAACCAGGCGCCTGCCGAGGCCTGGGTTCTTTTTCTCATTATTTTTCGTCTGGACGCCCCCGCACTTCTGGGCCCTTGCCCTCTATCGCGTTGAAGACTATAGACGCTCGGGCCTGCCCATGTTGCCGGTTACTCATGGCTCGGAGTTCACCCGATTGCAGATTCTGCTTTATACCCTGCTGCTGGTGGCCACGACGCTTTTGCCGGTCGCAATGGGCATGGCCAGCTGGATCTACATGCTTTCTGCCCTGGGCCTCGGGGGCTGGTTTAGCATGCTGTCTTACAGCCTTTACAGGCGCTACTCCGAGGCCTTGGCCAAGAAAACCTTCAGGTATTCAATTAATTACCTGGCGCTGCTCTTTGCCTTTTTGTTGGCTGACCATTACCTGCTTGGCACTTAGTTTTCAACGGGTGTTGTTGCCCGCTGGACCTCCGGGTTATCCCGAGTTAGACTGGGTCACCGTTTGAGCACAAGGAAGGAGCGGAGGCATGACAACCGCCGTTTACCCAGGCACGTTTGATCCCCTTACCCGAGGCCACGAAGACCTTGTGCGTCGGGCTTCACGATTATTCGATCACCTCGTGGTTGGTGTGGCTGACAGCCGCTCGAAGCGTCCGTTTTTTTCTTTGTCGGAGCGGGTCCAGATTGCGAAGGAAATTCTTGGGCACTACCCCGATGTCTCGGTCTACGGCTTCCAAGGCCTTTTAAAAGACTTTGTGCGTGACCACGACGCCAAGGTCATTATTCGTGGCCTAAGGGCCGTGTCGGACTTTGAATACGAGTTTCAACTTGCGGGAATGAATCGCTACCTTCTGCCCGATGTTGAGACTATGTTTCTAACGCCCTCCGATCAATACCAATTTATCTCAGGCTCCATTGTTCGGGAAATTGCCACGCTTGGCGGCGATGTCAGCAAGTTTGTCTTTCCGTCGGTTGAAGAATGGCTGATTCGTAAGCTTGATCAGCAGGGTCGCCCCGAACTACTTAGGACGAAGACAGGCTGAGCAGACTCTGGTGCGATTTGCCGGCACTTGCCTGACGATGGCATTGCCAGAAGCCAGCCTCAAGGCCGGTTACACACTCAGGCCAAGCCCGCGGCGATTCAAGAACCACCATGGCCTCAGGCGCTAGAAGGGGTCTGATTAGGGCAAGGGCTTGGGCCTGACTCTCGTCCTGAAAAGGTGGGTCAAGAAAGACCAGATCAAACAGCCCACCCAGTGGACCCTCAGGCCCGCCCTTTGCAAGACCTTCCAAATTCGCATGAAAGAGTCTGAGCAGCTGGCCGGCATGGAGCTCGTCAATGGCGCTCTGAATAAACGCTGCGGCGACTCGGTCGGACTCTACTAGAACAACCTGCTGGGCGCCCCGTGAGGCGGACTCAATACCCAGAGCGCCAGACCCCGCGAATGCATCAAGAACCCGCGTGTCAGACCACTGATAAGGAAGCCACGATTCAAGCCAGTTAAATACTGTCTCGCGAGCACGGTCTGGCGTTGGCCTAAGTCCTGGTCGATCAGGCACCTGAAGCGTTCTACGCCGCCATTGCCCCCCAATAATGCGAACCTGTCCCATCCCATACCCTCGGCAGCACTAGGACCCAGGCTGGCCCGCAACAATCACCGTGACCATGCCGCGGCCTGCAAGCCGCTGGTTAAGGACATTCTGGATATCTTCCCGGCTTACCAGATCGATGCGGTCTGTCCAGGTGTCAAGGTAGTTCGCAGGCAAGCGGTAGAAGTTTATGGCTGCCAGGTTGTCGATGAGCTTGCGGTTGCTATCAAGCCGCAGGGCGAAGCCGCCAATAAGATTCTTCTTCGCAGCCACGAGTTCTTCCTCGGAGGGGCCTTGGGCAATAAAGCTGGCCAGCGTCTCATTCACAACCTTTACGGCCTGCGACGCCTGCTCGCGCTGGGTCTGCAGGCCAAGAAAAAAAGGCCCTGTCTGCGCCAGTGGCTGAACGGCAGAAAATACGCTGTAGGCCATGCCACGCTTTTCTCGAATTTCTTTCGTTAGGCGCGAGACAAACCCGCCGCCTCCCAGTATGTGATTGGCCAGCGTAAGAGCAAAATAGTCATCAAGCTCATGCCGGGCAAGCACTGGAAGACCCATCCAGATATGGGCCTGGCTCGCGGGATGGTCAACTTTGATGGTGCTGCCAGATGGCCCCCCTTGAGGCGCAGGGCCAAGGCTTGATCGAAACCCGGTGAGGGCCGCAAGCGTCTGATCTTTCTCTGAGATACCCGACTGCAAGAGGGCCTGGGTGCTCTCAACAAGCCTCTTTGCATCGCCCAGACCGATGTCGCCCACAATTGCAATACTCATTCGCTCGGGCTTCCAGTAGAAGCCATGAAAAGCAACAAGGTGATCACGCGATGTGGCCTGCAGGGATCCCTCGGTAACCAAGGCACCGTAGGGATGGCCCTGGTACATGGCCTGCCACAAGGCCCGCGTGGCCAGTGTCTGCGGCCGTGACAAGGATTCTTTAAGGCCTGCGATACTTGTGGCCCGTTGACGCTCAAAGACGGAGTCCGCCAGAGCAGGCTCCGCAAGAACTCTGGCGATAAGGGCAATGGCCGCGTCGCGCACCTTTGGGTCTGAGAGGAACCGGAACCTCATGCTGACCTGATCCCGCGAGGTACCGACCGACTGCTCTACAGCAAGGTCGGCCCATGCCTCACCCATCTCCGTCTCACCAAGTGCTGGCCGATTCGCATTGGAGCGAACGCCCGCCATTGCGAGCTGCGCAGTAAGGCTGGCCAGACCCTCAAGTCCCTGCGGATCCCATCGGCTTCCTGCATCAATCTCAATGGCCAGGTCGATCATGGGAATGTCGGGTGCCTGCTGAAAGAGGACCCGACTGTTCTTACTGGAGATAAACTGATGAAGACTGG
>JAURFZ010000101.1 GCA_030834045.1 Burkholderiales bacterium | reverse complement strand
CCTTTCTCTTTTACCCTTTTCTTTTATTATCGAGGGCATCGCCCCGTGGCAGCGAGCAGCAGACCTACTTTTGACAGGGAACACCGTGTTTTGGGGAAGTCTTTTGTTTAATGCCATCGGCGCAAGTCTTCTGGGTTACGGCGGCTGGGCCTGGCTGCTGCGTCGTCACCCTGCACCGCTGGTTGTACCCTTCACTCTTCTTGTACCGGTCTTCGGAATGGGCTCTGCGGCTCTACTGTTGAACGAAGCCATAAGCCCAACAGCATGGCCTGGAATCGTCTTGGTATTCTTGGGCCTCGGCCTTACACAGATTCGCTATAAAAGGCGCCCATAGCCCGCCCTGTTTACATTAACGTTAACGTTAACGCTGACGTTTAGGCTGGCATCGACATTGACATAGGCTACGGCCCGAATTGCTTTGAAAGGAAACAAATTTGACCTACGACCTGGTTGTAATTGGAGGTGGCTCGGGGGGGGTACGCGCAGCCCGTATTGCTGCAGGCTACGGTGCCAGAGTTGCGCTGATTGAAGAATACCGACTTGGTGGAACCTGCGTCATTCGAGGCTGCGTTCCCAAGAAGCTTATGGTCTATGCAAGCCGTTTTGCCATTGAGTTTGATGAGGCACGCGGCTATGGCTGGAGTATGGATACACCCAAGTTTAATTGGGAGACCCTGGTTAAAAATCGCGACCAAGAGGTCGACAGGCTCGAACAGATCTATCGGGGGAACCTTGAGAAGGCTGGCGTACAAATTTACGAAGGCCATGCACGCCTGGTCGACGCCAACACAATCGTTATTAACGAGCAAGAGAAAATTTCCGCAAAGACGCTTCTTATTGCCACAGGAGCGCGACCTGTCACAGACACCCGTATCCCCGGTCATGAGCTCTGCATTGACTCCAATGACTTCTTTAAGCTCGCCCGACAGCCGAAGCGGGTTGTCGTGCAGGGCGCGGGATACATCGCCTTGGAACTCGCCTGCGTGTTGCAGCACCTTGGGTCGGAGGTGCACCTTGTCTATCGAAGCGATCTGGTCTTGCGTGGTTTTGACCAAGAACTTCGGCATCAACTTGCTGAGGAACTCAAGCTTTCAGGCATGACGCTTCATCATCGCCAGGTCATCACCAAAGTAGTGAAAAAACCCGAAGGCCTTGAAATTAGCCTCGAAAATGGCGCGAGCCTTTATGCTGACATTGTGCTTAAGGCAATTGGTCGTCAACCCAATACCGAAAACCTTGGTCTTAAAGAGGCTGGCATTGAACTAAACGACCAGGGAGCCATTGCCGTAAATGAATGGTCTCAGTCCAATCTGCCTTCCGTTTACGCAGTCGGCGATGTCACCAACCGGGTAAACCTTACGCCGATGGCGATTCGCGAGGGCCATGCTTTTGCCGATAATGTCTTTGGGGGCAAGGCCATTACTGTTAACCATAGCCTTGTCCCAACCGCCGTATTTACAACGCCAGAGCTTGGCACTGTGGGCCTTACCGAGGAGCAGGCCCTTGTAAGCTATCCAAGACTTGATGTCTACAAGTCCAGCTTTCGGCCGCTCAAGGCAACCGTCTCAGGCCATGCCTCGCGCACCTTCTTTAAGCTGCTTGTGAATCGTGACAACGATGAAATCGTAGGCTTTCATAGCATTGGCCCAGACACAGGTGAGATGTCGCAGCTTATTGGAATTGCCCTTCAGATGAAGGCAACCAAGGCAGCCTTTGATGCAACACTGGCAGTCCACCCAACCGCTGCCGAAGAACTTGTCACCATGCGCAGCCCGAGTATTCAGCACGGGCTCTAAAACGTCTAGCTGAAATGAACCGATGCAGAGACCCGGTGAGGCTTTCGCGTTTGAAACCTAACCGAATAACGTCGTCTTAACTGGCGTCGAATTGGTTTGGCCTAAACCCCTGAATGGGCGCGTAGAAGGCCTTCACTGTCGCCATATCAACATCGACATCGCCAGTAACATCAAGACATGGGCCAACACCTGCCTCTTTTTTTTCATGGTCCATGTAAGCAAGGATGATAGGCACCTGAGCACCCTGGGCAATGTAATAAAACCCTGTTTTCCATTCGCGAACTTTACTTCGCGTTCCTTCTGGCGGAATCATAAGAAACAAAGGCCTTTGGGTGTTTTCGAAACAGTTAACAGCCGCCGACACCAATTGCCCGGGTCGGCTTCGGTCAACGCCAATGCCACCGAGCCAACGCATAAGACCTTTGAACGGAAACCCAAAAAGGCTTGCCTTACCAAGCCAATGCAGCTGCAGGCCCAGGCCAAAAGCGGCCATAAGGCTGTAAGGGAGATCCCAGTTACTGGTGTGCGGGGCTGCAATCACAACAGCCTTTTGCATATGCCCTGGAATCGAGCCCTGAAAACGCCAGCCAAGCATACGAAGGCAGAGTTTTGAGCCGACCCGCAGACAAGGCGTAACCACTGGGGTGTTAAATATGGTGCGCGCCGCCGGGCGAAAACCACTTGTGACGGATTCGGTATTCAAGGCGACCAACCCAAGTGAACTGAAAAGACCGGTTCTAAAGGTTAACGGCTAGACTCGCAATAGAAGACTAGGAAAAAACCACCCGCTCTTTAAGCGCCTCAAGCGTAACCGAGGGTCCTTTGAGGGTCTCTGGCCCACCAGCAGATCCCACGAAAACACCCTTACCAGCGACCGGTGCAAGCGTGTCGAGCTTAAACCTTTTGGAATCGGGCTTTGCCCGAATAAAACAAGCCTCATCGAAGAAGAGAAGATCGCCATCGCGCCCCACCTCATCACTGTCGATGCTCTCTTGGCCGATCCACTTCTTTATGGAATCAAGACCGTTATCCAGATTGATCTCTTCAACAGAGGCCTGCTCAGGATTAATAAAATACGCGCTTGGCATAAGAGTCACTACCTTTTTAAAGAAGCACTTGATCCGTCTCTGCCCAGACTTTACTACAAACCCCTAACCCCTTTCAGACTGTGACTTCGTGTCTGGGTCTGACTTCTCCTTGGGCTCAAAAGGAAAGGCTGAGCCAGACTCACCTGGCTTGGCTGGAATTCGCAGAGAAAGCAACATGGTGAGGGCAAGCGTCGTCACAGTAAAACCCAAGGACCATGGAATGGGAATTTTATATATATCGATGAGCAGCATCTTCACGCCGATAAAGACCAGAACAATGGCAAGCCCATAGGAGAGCAAATGAAAACGCTCATGCATGCCTGCAAGCACAAAGTACATGGCTCGAAGCCCGAGAATGGCAAAAACATTTGACGTAAGAACAATAAAGGGGTCCGTTGTAATTGCGAAGATGGCCGGTATGGAATCCACGGCAAAAATAACATCAACGATTCCAATAAGTGCAATAACAACAAACAGAGGTGTAGCCATTTTTACACCATCCACCACGGTGAAGAAACGTTCACCATCGTAATGCGGGGAAATCTTCATGCGGCGCTTCACCCACAGCAGGCTGGATTGTTGTCAAGGTCGGGTTCTTGACCGGCCGCCCACCACATCAACACACCCGTATAAACAATGAACGCTACGAAGACGTACATCACCCAGTGAAACTGAGAGATAAGCCAGGCCCCCAATAGAATCATGATGGCGCGCAGCACCAGAGCCCCAAGAATTCCAATCATCAGCACACGCTTCTGAAAGTCGGGAGGCACGGAAAAATAGGTAAAAAGCATTAAGAAGACAAAAATATTGTCTACTGCCAGTGCCTTTTCAACCAAGTAACCCGTAACAAATTCAAGCGCCTTTGCATTGGCAAGCGTCTGCGCTGCAGGATCCTCGTCAAGGCCCCCAAGGTACCACCAGAGCCAGGCAACAAAAACAAAGGAGACCGACACCCATATTAGCGACCAGATGGTTGCTTCTTTGATACTGACGGTGTGCGCACCCTGACGATTGAGGGCGAAAAAATCAACCAGTAGTGCAACAAAAACAAAGGCCACAAAATGAGCCATAGGTTTGGCGTTCCAATTGCTACAGCATCACCCAAGCTAACCTCCAAAGTTTTGATCTCATCCTAACAACGCTCCTATAGTAACGTTAGGCTGCCGTGTCTCTATAGAAACGCAGGCGATTTGTTGGTTTAAGGAAGGTAAATTTCCAGCCTCGTTATAGTATTGCCTAGGCAGTTGCTTGCCTTCGATTAGAGTTTAATTAAGAGACCTGCCAAACAGTGTGACATTCAAAGGAGACACAAACATGCCGAAAGCCTATTGGGTAACCAGTTACAGAGAGATCTTCGACGCTAAAGCAATGGCGGACTATGCCGCGCTTGCAGGCCCAGCAATCTTGGCGGCAGGAGGTCGGTTCTTAATTAGGGGTTTGCCCTCGCAGGTGTACGAGTCTGGTCAAATGCAGCGTACAGTTGTTGTCGAGTTTCCGGACCTCCAAACCGCGCTCGACACTCACGAGAGCCCCGCTTACCAAGAAGCATTGCGTGTTATGGGCGCAGCAGCTGATCGAGATATGCGCGTGGTAGAAGGCTACGAGGGCTAGCTATGTCCATGACACCACAAGAACGAAGCCAGTTCAGTGCAATCGTTGATCGACCTCGGCTCAAGCTTCCGGACAATAACAAGATCGTCATCTGGACAATCGTGAATCTTGAGTTTTGGGATATTCACAAGACAATGGCACGGCAGGTCATTCCTGCGCCTACCGGCGCTAGCCTTCTACCTGATGTACCAAACTGGAGCTGGCACGAGTACGGCATGAGAGTTGGATTCTGGCGCTTTCACGAGCTCTACGAACGCCTTGGAGTGAGACCGACTCTCTCAATAAACGCCAGAGTTTGTCATGACTATCCTAGGGTGGCATCTGCATGCCTTGATTCCGGCTGGGAGTTTATGGGCCACAGTTACCAGCAAGGTCCAATCCACAAGGAAGACGACCAGCCAGGCATGATCAGAAAATCTTTGGATGTTATTCACGACTTCACAGGCAAACGACCTGTTGGATGGCTCGGCCCAGGTTTAACCCAGACGCTTGAGACCCCCGATTACCTTACCCAAGAAGGGATCAAGTACATTGGGGACTGGGTCTACGACGACGAACCCACAGAAATAAAAACACAGAATGGGCCTTTAATCACGCTTCCCTACAGTATCGAGAACAACGATATCCCAGTTATGGCTGTTCAATACCACGAGGCTGCTTATTGGACCCAGAAATGCATCGACTCGTTCGATAGGCTTTATCAAGAGGGCGAGAATCGGGCGAAGATTCTAGCAATCGCTATTCATCCGTATATCTCAGGGCAACCCTTCCGAATTAAGTACCTTGAACAAGTCTACGAATACATCTCCCAATT
>JAURFZ010000100.1 GCA_030834045.1 Burkholderiales bacterium | reverse complement strand
TTGCAGTGACCGTCAGAAAAGAGGCTTGCTGGCTTTAATTCCTTGGCTCTTAACGCAGCATCATGGCCTGGGACGATGCGCGCGTGCCAATTTCGAAAAACTCAACAATCTCTACGGGTTCAACGTTAAAGAAAAACCCCCGGGCATTGTCGTTGACTTGGTAGCCCCGTTCGCGGGCGGCCGACGCAATGGCTGTAGGTAAAACACTTGACATGCGAAACAAAATCTTACCGAACCCATCGGTAACCTCTTCTTCGGACCCGGGAAATTTGATGGGGCCACTTTTGCTTTGTCCCGTGTGCAGATTCAGTATGAGCACCTCTCCGTCATCGGTTCCTAGGGATTTTAGTTGCTCAACAACGGGCTCTGGGTCGCCATCGGAGGGCTCGCCATCGGTTACATGAAGGAGTGTTGGCGGAAAAGACTCAGGATAGTCGTCGCACCATTCCGCAAGCGCCTGAGCGGCCGTACGCATGGCCTTGCGCATGGGAGTACCCCCGCCCGCCTGAGGCGTAAACCAAATGGGAAAGGGCATGCCATCGCGTTGTTCAATGCGCAGTGGATATCGTTCGAAGTCCGAAATAGGATTGAACGTTTTGTCTGCCAGTGGCCCTGCGAGTGCAGGCCCAACACTTGACCCACCATAG
The DNA here is from genome assembly GCA_030834045.1 of Burkholderiales bacterium. Lineage (GTDB taxonomy): Bacteria > Pseudomonadota > Gammaproteobacteria > Burkholderiales > Burkholderiaceae_A > Hahnella. The sequence goes on along the minus strand of JAURFZ010000100.1, from coordinate 4,752 downwards.
CCTATGGCGCCAATCTGAAAATAGTCGCGTACCCCTTCCGATTTAGAACTTCGGGTAATAAGGTTGATGACAACCCGGTTCAAGGCATCACAGACAAACTCCGCACGGCTGAGATCGGTCGTACCAACCGGGTCGGCCATTGAGCCCGATTGGTCAATGACGAACATAAACGCGGTGGGGTTGGAGCGACTGATCTCGGCCTTATAGGGCATCGGGGTTCCTTCTTCAAAGGGTTCTTTTATTTAAAACATCGGTACTAACCACGGGCGCCAGAGACTTACTTGCCGAAACGATTGTCAAAACTCTTCTGAAGAGCCTTCGCTCTTTCCTCGGGGTCGTAGCATTTTGCGGTAAGAGTGACCTCCGGGGCCACCTTGACCGAGGCATCCTCGTAGCTCAGAAACGGGTACCGTTCATTGGCCATAAGCTTTATTCGGTCGTTGGGCTTTGCGATGAGCCTAGCCTGCCCTTGAGTAAAGTTCGCCGTAGGCCCATCGGGCATGACCTTCACCATAAAGACGTTTTCTTCGAACTCACACTGGTTATCAAGCGTAATACGTATCTCAATAGGGTCGCGTGATGGCAGTAGGAACTCGTTGATGGGCTGAACGGCCGACTGAAGAGGTGGCATCTCAACTTTGGTTAGGACTGCGTAGACGATCCAGAGGGCAAGAACCGTTCCCAAGAGGGTTCCACCGGCCAGAAAAAAGAGCTGATAGTTCTTGGGCTCGGGCGGAAGGGGTGGTTGATCGTTAGAGTCTTGACCTTGCTGCCTGCTTGACGCCCTAGGTGTCTGTTCGAAATCGTCCTCAAAAGGGTCAAAGAGGTCGTCTTCGCGCTTGGGTGACGACCTTTTATTGGAGGAGGCCGCCTGGTTTGACCGAGGGTCCATTTGACTTTTTGCGCGCTCTGCCGCAATTTCTTCAAGGGATCGGGGGTTGATGACCATAGAACGAAGTGTATCCCACGCAAGATTGGTCTACAGGCTCTTTTTCGGCCCACTCTCTGGGGAGAATGACGATGGTAACGGTGGCAAACCTTGTTGTAACCGGCAGTGTCTGGGAGAAGAAGATCGACCCCTTGGCAGAGGCCTTAGAGTCTCAGGCCCGTCGTTATTGGGTCAACGTTTTCAACTCTCCTATGCAGATCATGCGGTTTGCAACAGAGACTCATCAAAGGGCCATGGTCCGAGAACTGGACGACTGGGATGATGTGAACGACCCTCGGCCTTGCTACTTGTTGTGCACCAGTCCCGCTGCGGCCGAAGCACTGGCGGGCCTGAGTCATCTTAAGCAGTCTCTTGCTGTGCGCGAACGACGTCTGCGTTTTGCAGCCGTGGGGGACGAGACGGCTGCGCAGTTCGCAGCAACCATTAAGCTTGAGGGTATTGCACGGGTACGCCGCGAAGAGGTTATGACGCCTGCAGTCTCGGGTCATGCCGATAAGCTCGTTCAGAAACTTATTGAGACGGCACCGGATGGCTCCATCGTATTCACACTTGAATCAGCCAGTGACAGTGGCGATATTGCAAGGGGTCTTGTCTCGGGGGGGCTCCGAGTGGTGCGGCTTCCCGTCTTTTCGATCTCTTTGCAGAACCTCACCGACCTCCCAAAAAGTGACCTGCCGTGGTGGTTCTTAATAACGAATTCGTCGGTGCTCAAGACTCTCGTTCAAGATCTCCGTCTGCAAAAGATGCGGCCTGAGCACATGCTTTGGATGGGCCATTTTCGCTCCACCGAGTCAGTTCTTCGTCGGCTTATACCAAATGCGCATTGGATGGAGCTTCCCGATCTTCTGCCTGTGAATATTCTTGAGACAATTTCAAAAAGTGAGTTTTGTTAGTCATGGTTATCCTTGCAAACCTACTTATCACCCGTGCCGTCTGGCGCGGTGGAACGGACCCTTTGGCCGAGGAACTTAAAAAAGAGGGGGAGCGTTACTGGATAAAGGTTTTTCACTCCCCGCCGAGGAGTTCCGGCTCACAGATGAGACCTTACAACGGGCTGCCCTAAGAGAGCTAAAAGACTGGGATGAGCCAGGCGACCATAGACCTTTCTACCTTGTTGCAACCAGCCCAGCAGCGGCTGAGGCCCTCGCAAAATTACCTCACCTGCTTGCCGCCATGAAGACGCGGCAGTCTCGCCTAAAATACGCTGCGATTGGAGAGGACACTGCCTTTCACTTCTGGGAAGCCTTAAAGCCTAACGACCTCGGGCCCGAGCGCTACCGCCAAATCCTTGTTCCCACCGTCTCGGGCCATTTCGACAAGCTCGCCGATTCCATTCTTGTGCGTGCCAAGCCGGGCACGATGGTTGGTCTTTTGGAGTCGGCCGAAGACTCCAATACACTCACCCAGCGGTTGATCTCGGGCGGTGTTCGTGTTGTACGCATGCCGGTTTATTCGCGTTCTGTGCGGGAGCTTATTGACCTGCCTAAAGACGGCACACCCTGGTGGGTGATGGTCACTTCCTCGCTTGCGGCCAAGGGCACACTGCTTGAGCTCAACCGCCAGAAAGTGGACCTTCAAAAGGTGACCTTTATAGGCTCTGTGCCTGCAATCGGTCAGACCATTCAAAAGCAGCTGCCTGATGCCAAGTGGGTGACGGTGGAAGAGTTAACAGCCCATCACATTCTTGATCGTATTGCTAAGGCTTAACAGAAGGTGGGGTGCAGCCGGTGGGGTTGTCTGAGCCGGCTTTAAGTTCTCCGGGCTGCGGTCGATTCCTCAACCATGAAGAGTTGCGTGAGTCGAGCCGACCGTTCTGCAAAGCCCAGGGTTTGGGTGTTGCTTAGTCTCGCCTTGATTTTTTTAGGTGCCTCGTCCCAGGCGGCGGGTGCGAAATACCTCCTTCTTGAACGAGGCAATGGAAAGGTTGTTTACGTACCCTTGGCCGCGGTCGCTTCAACACCGGAGGGCAATCGGTACTTCACGGTCATTCACGATTTTTTCAACCCGGATCTCCTTGGGCACTTATCACGTCGTCATGTCGAGGAGATTGATTGCAAAGGCAGGCGAACGCGAACCCGGGTTCATGCTCGATTCACCGGTAAGCGTGGCACTGGGAAGGCAACGCTTAACACCGATGAGCCGACAAGTTGGCGCCCGATTCGGGGCAAGGATGACCCCATGGAAATTGCCAGAAACCTTTTGTGTCCAGCTTAGCTTGTTGGCGCGACCTGCCTTTTATGCTTCCAGAGCGAGAACGCAAGAGCAATGACAGTTAAGGGAATGACGCCGTAGAGAAGGGTCTGACTGAAGGGCTGCAGAGCCTGGTGGCTTTGGGAAGCCAAAATAAGATAGCCCGTGTAGGCAAAATAATAGAACAAGAAAACCGCACCCTCCCACCGGGCAATCTCACGTCCGGTAATGAAGGCAGGGACACAAGCAAGAAAAGCTGCGAGCATGACCCACTGATCGAACACCAAGACTGAGTTGGGTATAACAAGACCCCCAGAGGCAACAAGCCCTGAGATTCCAAGACATCCAAGAATATTGAAGATGCTACTGCCCACCACATTACCAACGGCTATGTCTCGTTCGCCCTTAATCGCAGCAGCCACAGATGCCGCAAGTTCAGGCAGCGAAGTTCCCGCAGCAACGATGGTTAGGCCAATAATCAGATCGCTTACACCGAGAAGTTTTGCGAAGGAAACGCTCGCAGTCACCAGGGCCTGAGAGCCTAAAACCAAGAGCACCAGGCCAATGAGCACAAGAAAAGCGGAGCCCAGCGGGCTGGCAAAAAAACTACGGGTCTTAACCGCGGGTGTCTCAATATTAGCGCTGCTCGCCTCCTTGGGCTCGCCTTTTTTCGCGAGTGGATCATGCTCATTGTCGCCCCTTCTTGCCTGACGAACGAGAAAAACAAGGTAGACCACCAGTCCGAGCAATAAAAGCAGTGCCTCGGTTGGCGCGACAAGCCCGTCCATCCCAAAGAGCAGAAGGAGAGCCGCCGCCGTAATTAAAACGGGAATCTCTTGGCGGATGATCTGGCTATGAACAGACAAGGGAATAAAAAGTGCTGAGAGCCCAAGAATTGCCAGCACATTGAAGATATTGCTGCCGACCACGTTTCCAACAGTAAGGTCGGTTACGCCCCGCCAGGCCGACTCGACCGAGACGGCGATTTCGGGTGCGCTGGTTCCGATAGAAACGACGGTAAGGCCAATGACAAGGGGTGATAGGCCTAGCAGGGCAGCAAGCCTACTTGCGCCGCGGACGAGCAATTCGGAGCCAAAGACGAGTGCGAGAAGCCCCGCAGAAAACAGCGCAAAATTAACCATACCGTCGCCTTTTCAAAGATCTGATGCATACTGTAGCAATGAAATGGATTCCAACAGCCGACCTATGTGATGCCCATGAGGCTCTTTTTTCAAAGGGCCTTCTTTTTGTCATACCCCCTGTTTTTCAGAATTATGGGGGAGGCGATCGGATGATGGGAGAGGTCTTTACCTTGCGTTGTTTTGAAGACAACGGGCTGCTTGTAAAAGTCCTCGAGCAGTCTGGTCAGGGCCGTGTCTTAATGGTTGACGCGGGCGGCAGCGATCGTTGTGCCCTGGTCGGGGGTAACCTTGGGTCAATGGCAGAGAAAAATGGCTGGTCGGGCCTGGTTATGAATGGTTGTGTTCGTGACGTCCAGGAGCTCTCTGAACTTTCTATCCCGGTCTGGGCCATGGCAAGTAACCCGCGACGCGGGACAAAGCAAGGGTCGGGTGAGCAGCAGCAGCCCGTTGATATCGCAGGTGTGCTGGTTT